>JBKHJU010000098.1:0-6865 GCA_046537985.1 Longimicrobiales bacterium | reverse complement strand
CATCCGGGACATGACGATGGCAGGCCGGCGCCAGCCGGCGTTCGTCCACCGCTCGCTGGTGCCGTTGAAGGATGCCGAGTTCGACACCGGCGACGAGAACCAGGTGGAGATGTTCGACGAGGACGGGTTCAACGCCGAGTGCGAAGGGATGTGTGGCCTGTGAGCACGGAGCTCATCCCTTCCTCGAAGGACCGGAGCGTCCCCACCACCTACCAGGGGAAGCTCCCACCCAACTACTACTGCCGGAGCTGGAACGCGAAACGCGAGAAGTACTGCAAGGCCCGGTCGGGCGCCGGCACCGACCACGTTGGCCAGGGCCGGTGCAAGCACCACGGAGGCGACTCCCCGATCAAGAGCGGCCGGTACAGCACGGTCGAACGGGAGGACCTGGCGGAGGCCATGGAGGCCTTCCTGGCGGACCCCGACCCCCTGAACCTCCTGGACGAGGTGGCCATGCTCAAGGCCCTGATCCGGGGCGAGCTCAACCGCCACGAGGAGCTGGTCGAGGCTCTCCTGGCCTGGAACCGAGTCGAGCTGCTCGAGGCTACCGCAGAGGAGCGCCGGCCCCGGTTCGTGGACATCCCGAAGCTCTCCGACGTCCGGGACGTCATCACCGACCTCTCCCTGGTCGTCTCGAGGATCCAGAAGGCGCAGAGCGACCAGGCCATCAGCCGCAAGGACTTCTTCCGGGTCATCAGCGAGATAGCTCGAGCCGTGGAGATGCGGGTCCAGGACCCCGACCTCCTGAAACAGCTCCGTGACGACATCCTCTCGATCCGCCTGGCATGAGCTGGATCCTCGAGCGGCACCCCGACCTGTCCGACTCCAGCCCGCTCGAGGCGGCCCTGGACCAGGCCACCCGAGGGTGGGGCGAGTCCGACCGACCGAAGCCCCTCACGGTCTACCAGCACGACCCGGTGGCCTTCGCGGACGAGGTGCTCGGGGTGCCAGCCCACACACTTCGATGGTCGTTGAACCAGGGGTACGAGTTTCACCCCTGGGACGGCACGAAGGACCCGATAGCGGCCATGATGGACGGCCTGGCGGCCGGGGAGAACGTCGGGGTGGAGTCCGGCACCGGGACGGGCAAGAGCTTCGGCCTGGCCATCATCATCCTCTGGTTCGTGGCGTGCTGGGAGATGAGCCGGGTCTACACCTTCGCCCCGAAGGAGAAGCAGCTCCGGCACTACTCCTGGACGGAGCTCCGCAAGCTCTGGCCCCGCTTCAAGCGGAAGTTCCCCCGAGCTCGCCTCCTGGACCTCCGGATCCAGATGATCCCGGGCTCCGATGAGTGGGGCGCCGTGGGCTGGCCGGTGGGGGTCGGGGCGGACGAGGACGTCGCCACCCGGGCCGCCGGGATGCACGCCGAGCACATGCTCCTCATCTACGAGGAGGGCCCGGGCATTTCGGAGGCCGTCTACAAGGCCGGGGAGAACACCTGTACCGGCGAGCACAACCTCCGCCTGGCGGTGGGGAACCCGGACCACCAGCACGACCCCCTCCACCTGTTCTGCACGAAGCCCACCGTCCGCCACATCCGGGCCAGCGCCCTCGACTTCCCGAACGTCGTCCTGGGCCGGGCTGTCATCCCCGGGGCCGTGGGCCGCCGCCGGGTGCTCGAGCGCCTCGAGGAGTACGGGGCCACCGGCCGGCTGTTCGAGTCCCGGGTCCGGGGCATCAGCCCCTCGGAGTCGGCCGACGCCCTCATCCGGCGGAGCTGGCTCGAGGCCTGCGCGAAAAACTACGCCGACGCCGACCGCCGGGCGGAGCTCGAGGTGGTGGGCGGCGGACTGCCGGCCCTGGGCGTGGACGTGGCCGACAGCGAGGAGGGCGACGAGGTGTGCATCGTGGAGGGCGTCGGGGCCGTGACGCTCGAGGTCACTACGAAGCCGGCCAGGGACAACGCCCTGGAGCTCGCCTACGAGGTCGAGACCCGCCAGGCCGCCATGGGGGCCCTGGACCGGCACGTCGGGGTGGACAACGCCGGCGTCGGAACCAACGTGATGAACAAGGGGAAGGAGCTCGGCCATCGGTGGGAGGGGCTCAACCCCGGGGGCAAGGTCTACCGCAGGCTGGACGAGGACCTCCTGGAGGGGAACCCGGACCCGACGCTGGTGGGCCCCGAGGACGGCCGCACCGTCATCGACGAGGGCGAGTACCGGAACCTCCGGGCGCAGATGTGGTGGCAGGCCCGGGTGGACCTCATGCGGGGACGGGTCGCCATCCCGCCGGAGGCCGAGGCCCCGAAGCTGTGGAAAGACTTGCTCACGCCGACCTGGACCACCCTGAACGGGGTTATCGTGGTCGAGGCGAAGGAGAAGATGCGGGAGCGTCTGGGCCGAAGCCCCGACAGCGGGGACGCCTGGGTCAACTGGAATTGGGTCCGCGAGCGGATCCGGGAGAAGGAGGAGGAGCCGCCGCCCTCTGCCTGGGACCCGGAGATGCTCGAAGCCGAGCGCGAGCTCCGCCGGGTCCGGGCCGACAAGCCGAGGCCGTATCGTTCACCGCTGGACGCCCTGGGGGTCTGATGGGACGTGGAAAAGGCCGGGTAGCCGCCCGGAAGCGGGACCGCACCCGGGCCGTAGGACACCTCGAGAAGGCCGAGCGCCTGGACCAGTGGGTCCGGAGCAACCCGGACGGGCTCGTGACCCGGGCCATGTTCGTGAACGCCCTCGAGGTCTATCACCGGAAGATGGTCGAGGAGAACCGCTGGTGGCGTCAGCTCTGGCGCTGGATCCGCCGTGAGCCGGTGGTCAAGATCGACCTGTTCGCCGCCCTCAAAGTCATCCTGGAGGAGGACTGACATGGCACGCTACCGCAGGATCCCGACCGAGATTGAGGCCATCCGCTTCGAGCCAGGAGCTCCGCTGCCGGACGGGGTGCGGGTCCAGGCCTCGCCGGCGGGGGAGGAGAAGCCCTACGCCGTCTGGAACCACGAGCACGCCTCCTGGGTCGGCCTCGAGGCGGGCGACATGATCCGGGTGGACCTGGCGCCCCAGGACGTCTACCCGATCAGCGCCCCCTACTTCGAGGACACCTACGAACCCGTGGAGGACGGATGATCGACGCGGGACTCACCGGCTTCCTGGTTGTGGGCCTGTCCTCCTTCCTCGGGGGCGTCGTCCTGGGCCTCTACGTCGGCCAGCGCGGCCGGAACAGCGACCTCCGCGAGCTCGCCCGCCTCCAGCTCGAGGCGGAGCAGAAGCCGGCCCAGGTCTACGTCCGGGATCCGGCCTCCGGGCACCTGGTCCAGGTGGACGAACCCCCCGGAGACGAGCAGATGCTCCACGACGAGGAGCGAGAGCGGATGGCGAAGGACCTCATGGCCGAGAGCCCGAAGGCCATCACCCTCGAGGAGGCCCGGGCGGAGGTGGACCGGATCCTCAAGAAGGCCTCGAGCATGGGAGGTGGTGGTGGCGGTTGACCTCACCCCCAGGGAGCGCCAGGTCCTCGAGCTCGTGGGAGGCGGCCGGAGCCGGAGGGAGGTGGCCGACGAGCTGGACATTTCGGTGTCCACCGTCGATACCTACCTCGACTCTCTCTCGAAAAAGCTCCCCGGGGACGGGCCCAGGCTCCGGCGCCTGGCCCTCCTCGCGGCCCGGGATCCGGAGCTCCTGGAGGACGCCGGTTAGGCAGTACTGACTAGACAAGACTGCCGATTGCGGGTCCGAACCCCCTGTCGGGATCTTTACGGCGAGCTCGCCCACGCCACCGACAGCCCCGAGGGGCCATGCCTCGAGAATCGGACTATCGAAGCCGGCCGGAGGTCTACACACAGACGCCTCCGCTCCGGGAGGACCCCTTCGAGGGCGACCGGTGGGACGATGATCGGGTCCGGTTCAACGAGCGCCTCTGGCGCCAGTACGACACCCTCCTTTCCGAGCGGGACCGCCAGATCGAGCTCCACCTCCGGATGCTCATGGGCCAGCAGTGGACGGTGTGGAGCGACACCTTCGGCCGGTGGGTAGACGTCACCCGCTGGATGGACGACGAGGAGCGACGGTGGCGCTTCCTCCCGGTCATCAACCGGCTCCTGCACTGGTTCATGCTCCTCCACGCCCGGATGACCGAGAACCCCCCGGTCATCACCTTCCAGCCCTCCTCGAGTGACCGGATCGACGCCGAGCTGGCGGAGGTCATGGACGCCATCTGGAAGTACCTGTGGGACAACACCGGGATGCTCGAGCGAGTAGACCGGCTCATGGGTTGGCTGATCCCGGCCGGGACAGCCTACCTCAAGTCGAGGATCGACCCGATGAAGGGCGAGCCCGAGGAGTTCATCGGGAACGCCATGCTCACCCTGATGGGCGAGAACGGGGAGCCACAGCTCCAGAGGGGCACCGGCCGGCCGATCCAGGCCCAGGCCCAGGGCGTCCCGTTCGACTCGAGGGGAGAGCCCCAGGCCGAGCTCAAGCACGACGAGACGGGGAACCTGGTGTGGGAGGTCACGGGCCGGCCGCACGTCCAGTACGAGGGCGGCATCGCCGTGGACGTGCTCTCCCCGCTCGAGGTCCGGGGGACCTGGGGGCCCCAGGCCTGGCACGAGAAGCCCATGCACATCCAGCGGACGCTCCTCACCCCGGAGCAGGTATTCGAGACGTTCGGGGTCGAGGTCCAACCGTCCATCACCGGACCCGACGCGGAGAACGCCAGCTCCTTCCGCCGGATCCTCCACGGCTCCGGCTTCTGGGGGTCCGCCTCCGGCTCGAGAGTGCAGGCGGTGGAGGGCGAGGCCTCCGACTGGGAGCAGGGCTACGTCGAGGTGTTCGAGAGCTGGCACCAGCCCTCGAGGTTCCCCGGCACGGAACGGACGGCCCAGGAACCCGGGGGGCGGCTCCTCATCACCGCTGGCGACAAGGTGGTCCGGGACGGCCAGCGGTACGCCCCCTTCCCCTACATGAGCCCCTACCGGGAGTTCCAGTTCGTAGGGGTCCCGGGCCGGCCAGGAGGGACGAGCCCCGAGGAGATGCTGGTGGGCCCGCAGAGGACGTACAACCGCCTCGTGAGCCAGATCCTCCAGCACACGACCCTGGTGGGCAACCCGATCCGGGTCATCGACAACCGGAGCGGGATCGACGCCGACCAGGTGTCGAACAGGCCGAACCTCACCCTCGAGGCCGACCTCTCGAAGCTCGAGGGCAACGCGCCGATCATGTACATCGACCCGCCGCAGATGACGGGCGACGTCTGGAGGACCTCCGAGCTCCTGGTCCGCGAGTTCAACGAGATCGGGAACGTCTCCGGGGCCGAGGGCACCCCGCCTCACGACGACGCCTCCGGCGAGCTGGTCAAGGAGCTCCGGTTCAACAGCGACCGCTTCATCGGGCCCACCATGCGCCGAGCGGTGGTGGAGATGGCCCGCCTGGGCGAGGACTGGCAGGTCATGCTCCCGCTGATATGGGACCAGGAGAAGGTCATCAGCGTGGCGGGTGAGGACATGGCCGCGACCACCGTGACCGTCTACCCACAGCTTTTCAAGGCCGGCAAGGTGAACGTCCGCCCGGACGTGGAATCCATGCTGCCCGAGGGCCGGGGCGAGCGCCAGGGGCGGATGTTCAAGATGTGGCAGTCGGGCGCCTTCGGGCCGCCTGACAGCCCCGCCGCCATCAAGAAGTACCTGGACCTGGCCCGCTTCCCCCACATGGGCCGGGCGGTGCGCCCCGGCGGGATCCACCGGATCATGGCGGAGCACAACGTCGGGAAGATCCTCCAGGGGACGCCGGCCATGCAGGTCCCGGTGTTCGAGTGGTACAACCACGAGGTCCACCTCGAGGTGCTCGAGGAGTACATGGCGAGCCCCGAGTACCTCAAGCAGGACGTGGGGACCCAGCAGCAGTTCGTGGTCTACCGCCAGGTGCTCCGCCAGGCGGCGCTCGCCACCCTGCAACAGGAGATGATGCTCCAGGGGGCCATCCAGGACGAGGCGAACGAGGTCGCTCGTGCTGTCGGGCCTCCGCCAGGCGCCGAGGAGCAGAACCGGGGCCGACCTGGCCCACAGACCGGGCCGCCGGATCGTGGAGCTACCGCGACCGCGCTCCCCGCTTGACCGAGAGGTAGAGAATGGCAGAAGAAGGCACACAGACCGGCGACGCCGGCCGAAGCGGCCAGAGGTCCGAGATCATCGTCGAGCCGTCCGAGCCGAAGCGTGACGCCATCAAGGAGACGACCTCCAAGCTCCGTGAGCGCATGGAGAAGGGGCAGTCCATTTTCGGGGACGAACCCCAGGAGCCCCAGGAACCCCAGGAGCCCCAGGAGGAGCCGGAACCCCAGGAGGAGCCGGAGGTCGAGCTCGAGGCCGGCGAAGCCGCCCCGGCGGAGGAGGAGCCCGAGGTCCAGGAGGAGTACGAGCTGGACCTGGAGAATCTACCCGAAGGCTTCAACCTGATGGCGTCGGGCCGGATCCAGGGCCCGGACGGCAAGATATGGAGCCGTGAGAAGGTCGAGGCCCACGCCCGGGGCGAGCCCCTCGAGGCGGAGGGGGCCGAGGCCCAGGCCGCCAAGGAGGGCGAGGAGGAAGGCGCCGAGAAGGAGGGCGAGGAGGACGTCTACCTGTTCGAGCTCCCCGGGCGTCGCCCCGAGGACGACCCGGTGGAGGTGCCCCTGGCCGGCCTGACCGAGGACGAGCGGGAGGCCTTCAACCGGATGCGGAACGGCTACATGAGGGGCGAGGAGGCCCGCCGCCAGCTCGAGGCCGTAGCCACACAGAGGGAGGAGGTCCAGGAGCTCGAGGCGGACCTCCAGGACCTCCAGGTGGGACTCCAGACGGATCCGGTGGGCTACATCACACAGCACGTCCCGAAGGAGGTCCGGGCGGACCTGGCCCGGCACATCCTGACCGACGATGAGGTGTGGAACGCGGTGGTTG
>JBKHJU010000097.1:0-6866 GCA_046537985.1 Longimicrobiales bacterium | reverse complement strand
GCCGGGGCGTCCATGACCTCCAACTCCCGGGCCACGACCTCCTGGAAGCTGATGCTCGGGATGAACTCGGCGGACGGATCGAGCTCGGGGTCGGCCGTGTACACGCCGGACACCTTCGTCGCCTTGATCACCACGTCCGAATCCATCTCGATGGCCCGGAGCACCGCAGCGGTGTCGGTGGAAAAGTAGGGATTCCCCGTCCCGCCCGCGAAAATCACCACGCGCCCCTTCTCCATGTGACGAAGCGCCCGGCGCCGGATGTACGGCTCGGCCACCTCTTCCATCCGGATGGCCGTCACGACCCGGGTCACGACCCCCTTCTTCTCCAGCAGATCCTGCACCGCGAGGGCGTTGATGACCGTCGCCAGCATTCCCATGTAATCGGCCTGGACCCGGTCCATGCCTCGCCTGCTGGCCATCGCTCCACGGACGATGTTGCCGCCGCCGATGACGAGGCCCAGGGAGACGCCCATCTCGTGGATCCCCTTCACCTCTTCGGTGAGGCGGTCCACGACGGGAGGATCGATCCCGAATCCCTTGTCCCCGGCCAGGGCCTCACCGGAGAGCTTCAACATCACGCGGTTGTATTTCAGATGCGTCGCCACGTCGGTTCTCTCGCTCTCCTCGAATCGCTCACTCTCGGCGATCCCCGGGGATCACGCCTCCTCTCCGATGCCGGCGACCCGGGTACGCGGGAGCCGCCTCAGGTTCCCACTTCGTAGCGGACGAAGCGGGAGATCTCGATCTTCTCACCCATCTGCGAGGTGGCCTCGTCCAGGAGATCCTGGACGGTGCGCTCCGGATCCTTCACGAAGCTCTGCTCGAGAAGGGCGTTCTGCTCGTAGAACTTGCGGATCCTCCCCTCGACGATCTTCTCGCGGACGTTCCCGGGCTTGCCTTCCTCGGCGGCCTGATCCAGGAAGACCTTCCGCTCCCGCTCCACTACCGCTTCCGGTATGTCCTCGGACGACACCGCCAGGGGATCCGACGCAGCGATGTGCATGGCGATGTCGCGGGCCAGCTCCTCGAACTCGTCCGTGTTGGCCACGAAGTCGGTCTCGCAGTTGACCTCCACCAGGACGGCTATCTTGCCCCCGAAGTGGACGTAGCTTCCGATTCGACCCTCGTTCGCCGCCCGGTCCGCACGCTTCGCGGCCTTGGCGGCCCCCCTGCTCCGAAGCACGTCGACGGCGGCCTCCATGTCCCCGTCGGTCTCCTGGAGGGCGCGCTTGCAGTCCATCATCCCCGCGCCGGTCCGGTCGCGGAGCTCCTTTACTTCCTTCGCGGTGATCGCCATGGCGATTTATATCTCTCGGTAATTGGATCTCTCGGGATCGTATATCGGTGCCGTAGAAAGAGGCGGAAGCCGCCGGGACGGCTCGATCACGGCTCGCGCCGCGTCCGCCCATCCCGCCGAGCCGCCGCCTCCACCGGTCGGGCTCCTCGGCTGATTCCTGCGAAAAGCGCCTTGCCGATCCGCCGGAGGTGCGTGCGGAAGCACCTCTTCCGCGGCGGAAGCGGGGTCAGCCCTCCTTCTCTTCCGTGTCCTCGACCTCCTCGTCCTCGGCCTCGTCCGTCTCGGATTCGGCTTCGGCCCGGGGCTCTTCCTCCTCCTCGGGAGCCGCGTCGACGATTCCCTCCTCCTCCACGTCGGGCTCGTCGACCTCTTCGAGATCTTCTCGCTCGTCGTCCCCGGCTTCCTCGGACCCGCGACGCCGGCGCTCGATGATCTCGGGTCGCGGCACCCGCTTCCGCTTCTTCTTCCGACGGGGCCGCTCTTCGACCTCGACCTCGCCCGTCTCGGTGGAGTAGGTGGTGGCCTCCATCTCTTCGGCCAGCCTCCGCTCGTCCTCCGGCACGCTGCTCCGGGCCACCTCGATGGCCGTGGCGACGGCCCGGGCGATGAGGCTCACCGACCGGATCGCGTCGTCATTGCCCGGAATCGGATAGTCGATCAGGTCGGGGTCGGCATTGGTGTCGGTGATGGCGATCACCGGGATGTCGAGGCGGTTCGCCTCCCTCACCGCGATGATCTCCCGCTTGGCGTCCACCACGAAGACCGCGCCCGGAAGGCGGCCCATCTCCTTCACGCCGGAGAGGTACTTCTCCAGCTTCTGCCGCTCCCGGTCCAGCAGAAGGCGTTCCTTCTTCGTGTAAAAGTCGAAGGCGTTCTCCTCCTGCCCCCGCTCGATCTCCTTGAGCCGCCGGATCTGATTCTTGATGGTCCGGAAGTTGGTCAGCATCCCGCCCAGCCAGCGCTCGGTGACGTAGAACGAACCGCACCGCTCCGCCTCGGTCTCGATGATGTCCCGGAGCTGGCCCTTGGTGCACACGAAGAGCACCCGCTCCCCCGCGTGCACCACGTCACGGACGGCCTCCTGGGCGGCCTGGAGCCGGTCCAGGGTCTTCCTCAGGTCGATGATGTGGATGCCGTTGCGCTCGGTGAAGATGTACTTTCGCATCTTCGGATTCCAACGGCGGGTCTGATGCCCGAAGTGGACACCAGCTTCCAGTAGATCGTTCAGGCCGACTTCCTGCATGTACGCGTCCGCTCTCTTCGGTGATGTGACTTCAGTGATGTGACTTCAAGGTGAACTCAAGTGTCGTCCGTCGATCGAACTCCCGTACGCCGCAGGGAGCCGAGTCCGCAGCCCAACGACGCCCAGCGCCCATCCGCGCAGCTCAGCGCTTGGAGAACTGGAACTTCTTGCGCGCCTTCGGCCGCCCCGGCTTCTTCCGCTCGACCTTCCGGTCGTCCCGGGTCAGCAATCCCTCGGTGCGAAGCCGCGACCGGAACTCCTCGTCGTACTCGACCAGGGCCCGGGCAACCCCGAGGCGTACCGCGTCCGCCTGGCCCGTCAGGCCGCCACCGTTGGCCCGGACCTGGATGTCGAACTGCCCCTGCAGCTCACACAATTGAAGGGGCTCCTCGATCCGTTTCTGGTGATAGACGCGGGGAAAGTACTCGGCCAGGGGCCGGCCGTTGACCGACCACTCGCCGCTGCCCGGACGAAGAATCACCCGCGCGACGCTGGTCTTTCGCCGACCTACCGTCTGAATCGGATCGTCCGTCGCTACTGCCATCTCGCTACTCTCTCCGCCTTACAGTTCCAGGATCTGGGGCTGCTGGCTCTCGTGGGGGTGTTCGGACCCCGCGTAGACGCGGAGCTTCTTCTTCATCTGACGCCCTAGCTTGTTCTTCGGGAGCATCCCCTTCACGGCCAGCTCGATCACCCGTTCCGGATAGGTGTCGATCATCCGCTCGAAGGGGATCTGCTTCTCGCCGCCCATCCAGCCCGAGTGCCGGAAATAGGTCTTCTGCTCGGCCTTCCGACCGGTCAGGGTGACCTTCTCGGCGTTGACCACGATGACGTGATCCCCGGTATCGAGATGGGGCGTGTAGATGGGCTTGTGCTTGCCGCGAAGGACCCGCGCCACCTCGGTGGCGAGACGGCCGAGGGTCCGCCCCTCGGCGTCGACGATCCACCACTGGCGCTGTATGTCGTCTGCTTTCGGTGTGTACGTCTTCATTTCCCGGGCCTGATCATGCGTGTGCTCCGAGGCGGCGATGCGACTCGGAGCACTGATGCAGTAGAGCTTTTGAAACTATTCTCGCTGGAAATTGATGTCAACGCGGTGGACCGGTTCTCGCGGGCCGGGTCGAGGGTGATCCCCTCGCCTATTCGATGGCCTCGCCGATCCGATTCCAACGGACCCTCTCGAGCCAGGAGAACTGGTCGCCCGTCGGGAAGTTGAAGGAGTAGTACACGAAGAGGGGCCGCCCCCGGATGTCCTGCCGATTCACGAAGCCCCAATAGCGGGAGTCCTCGCTGTTGTCCCGATTGTCTCCCAAGACGAAGTACTTCCCGGTGGGGACCACCAGGGGACCCCAGTTGTCCCGGGACGGATGGTAGGTCTCGTCCGAGGCGTGGAGCTCCCCGAGCAGATAGCCTCTCTGCCAGGACATGGAGGGATGGACGGCGTCGCCCGAGTCGTCCCTGTGGCGAGCGTACGGCTCTTTCTGTCCTACGCCGTTCAGGTAGAGGACCTTGTCCCTCATCTCGAGGGTGTCGCCGGGAACGCCGACGACCCGCTTCACGTAGTTCCGGACCTGGTCGTGGGGGGGATGGAAGACCACGACGTCGCCCCGCTCGGGCTCGTCGAAGGCGGGAAGGTGGAGGTCCGTGGCCGGGATCTCGGCCCCGTAGACCGCCTTGTTCACCAGAAGGAAGTCGCCCACCAGCAGCGTGCTCTCCATGGACGAGGTGGGAATGCTGAAGGCTTCGACCAGGAACGTGCGGACGACGAGGAAGAGGACGAAGGCCACCGCCACCGACCGGGTCCATTCCCAGAACACGCCCAGGGTGGACCAGCGCCGTCGGACGGATCGACCCGACGGGCTCCCTTCGGAGGAGGGACCGACCCCGTCGGTCCCTTCCCGTCCCTCTCCTCCGTCCACGGCTTCCCTCATCCTCTCCCTGCTCCGCGCTCGCCCTCGGGATTCTCTCACACGCGTCGGTCCGGCACGCCCCTCACGCCCTCGGGGGATTGTACGACACATTCCCTGAAAAAGTTGCTCCGGTCCCGACGTCCGGACAAGACGGAACGCATCCTCTCCGCCGGGACCTCGTCGGGCGTCCCGGCCGGGTCAGTCCTCCCGGACGAGACCGTACTTCTCGATCTTCTTGTAGAGGTTGGACCGGGGCATGTCGATCCGGCGGGCGGTCTCCGAAACGTTCCACTCGTGTTCCCGCAGCTTCTGGAGGATGAAGGCTCGCTCCGCCCGGTCCTTGAACTCGCTGAAGCTCCCGGCATCCAGGAGCTCCGCCCCGATGCCGCTGTCTCCGGAGGCGACCGTGACCAGGCTCTCCACGTCCTGGAGCGAGACCACGTCGTCCGGCGAGAGGATGAGGAGGCGCTCCACCGTGTTCTTGAGCTCCCGCACGTTTCCGGGCCAGTCGAGCTGGGTGAGGCGCTCCACGGCCTCCTCCGAGAACTCCTTCGGAGCCACCCGATCCTGCTCGGCCGTCCGCCGGATGAAGTGGCGCACCAGCATGGGGATGTCCTCCCGCCGCTCCCGGAGGGGCGGGATGTAGATCGGCACCACGTTGAGACGGTAGAAGAGATCCTCCCGGAAGCGGCCCTCGTCGATCTCCTCGTCCAGGGCCTTGTTCGTCGCCGAGATCACCCGGACGTCGACCTCGATGGGCTCCTGTCCTCCCACGCGGGTGATGACGCCGTCTTCCAGAGCCCGGAGGACCTTGGCCTGGGCGGCCAGCGACATGTCACCCACCTCGTCGAGAAAGAGGGTGCCCTCGTCGGCCTGCTCGAACTTTCCCGCCCGATCGGCGACCGCTCCGGTGAAGGAACCCTTCACGTGGCCGAAGAGCTCGGACTCGATGAGCTCGGAGGGAATGGCGGCGCAGTTGACCTCGACGAACGCCTCCTCGGCGCGGTTCGAGAGGCGATGTACGGCTCGAGCCGCCAGCTCCTTCCCGGTACCGTTCTCGCCGAAGATCAGGACCCGGGCGTCCGTGGGTGCCACCCGCTCGAGGCGCTCCACCACCTGTCGGATCTGGAAGGACGTCCCCACGATCTCGTGGCGGCTCTCCACCTCGCTCTTCAGTCGCTGGACGCTCTCGCTCAGCCCTTTTACCTCGAGGGCGTTGCGGAGGGTGACGAGAAGCCGGTCCGTGTCCAGGGGCTTCTCCAGGAAGTCGTAGGCGCCCTTTCGGGTCGCCTCCACCGCCGTGTCGATGGTCCCGTGGCCGCTGATCATCACCACGGGCGACCCCGGATCCCGTTCCCGCATGCGCTCGAGCACCTCCAGCCCGTCCATTCCGGGCATCTTCACGTCCAGGAAGGTGACGTCGGGCCGGAAGTCGGAGACGGCATCGAGGGCCTCCGAGCCGTCGGACGCCGCCTCGACCTCATGCCCCTCGTACTCGAAGAGCTGCTCCAGGACGTGGCAGATGGACTCTTCGTCGTCGACGATGAGGATTCGAGCCATGTCTCCTGTTTCCGGTGCCTATTCGGGTGCTTGCTGGAGCGGCGGACCCACCGGCGCGCCTTCGGCCGTGACCACCAGACGGTTGGAATGAATGTAGGCGGAGCCCAGACCCGCGGGTAGCGGAACGTCCATCGCATCGGCGGGCAGGCCGGGCCGATCTTCCCGGCCGAGGATCTCCAGAAGGCGGGGGGTCAGCCGTCGGGGGAGGGGGACGCCACCGACCCGAATCCTCTCGACCCGGAGAGCGACCCGGCCCTCCTCGTAGGGGAGGACCGATCCCGCGAGGTCCACGGAGACCGTGTCCGGAAGGACGCCCACGAGGCGTTCCACCTCCGGGACCGGAGGGAAGGCGTCCACCGCGACCCGCCCCTCGAGATGGATACGCTCCGATCCGAACTCGATGCGGGGAGGAGTCGTGCCCTCCGGAAGGACGCCGGGGGCGGAGTATCGGACAAGGCTCTCGAGCTCGATGGCCGAAAGGGAGATCTCGGTGGAGTCGGGATGGCGCCGAAAGGCGTCCACCGTCTCGAAGACCTGCTCCGCCATCTCGGGCGTGGGGCGGAGTCGGGACTCGGAAGACGCCGATGGTCCGTCCATGACGGACGAGATCGCATCTCTGCCCCATCGCCAGCTCCCCCACGTCACGCCCCCGAGCAGAGCCAGGGCCACCGTGGCACGAAGGAGTGCGCGAGCTCGTCCGCTCATGGACGTCCGGTGAGGGGTGGGACGCCGGCTAGGATCTACCCGACGTCCTACAACGGCAACCCGAAATCGCGGGTGTACGCCACCTTCCGCAAAGGGACACTACCCGCCTTCCTCCGCTCCCAATCGGCTCTGGCCGCGGACGGTGTACGTC
>JBKHJU010000096.1:0-6906 GCA_046537985.1 Longimicrobiales bacterium | reverse complement strand
GGGGTGGACCACGGCCAGGAACGGATCCGCGTCGTCCAGGACGTACGCGAGCTCCCGGGGGGGATGGGAGACGGCCAGGGGGACGGCCATGCCTCCGGCTCGCCAGATGCCCCATTGGACGGCGACGTGGGAGAAGTCGGGGGGCACCAGGAAGGGGACGGGTGCTCCCCGGAGGTCGCGGGGCGCTCCCCGGAGATCGGGCGCGGCCTCGGCCCCGGGGCGGGCTCGCAGGCGTTCCAGGAGTCCCCGGGCCACCGCTTCGGACGCCTGGAGGAGGTCGCCGTAGGTATGGGCTCCGCCGGCGTCGAGGAGCGCCGTCCGATCCGTCCATTGCCGGGCCCTCGCCACGAGGCCGATCTCCTTCGATCCTGCCCGCGCCGCCGTCCTCTCTTGCCGATCGTCCATTCCGTTCTCCTGCCCGGCCGTCCTCCGCTCGTGGCGTCCCTTCGTCGACGCGCCTGGATTCCTCCGGGAACGTGGGTCCCTCCGGGGGCCCGATCCGTCCGGGAGCCCCGATGATGGACCCGACGGCGGTCGACGGGCAAGGACCGGAAAGGTCGAATCGCTGGCGTGTAGGAGGCTGGTATGACACGGGCACTCATCGTGGGATGCGGCTTCGTGGGCGCGGCGCTGGGGCGGAAGCTGCTGGAGGACGGGGGCGAGGTCTGGGGAGTGAAGCGGGACCCCTCGGGGCTTCCGCCGGGGATCACGCCGGTGGCCGCCGACGTGTCCGACGCCCGAACCCTCGTGGGCTCGATCCTGGTCGAGCCCGACGTTGTGATCTACGCGGTGTCGGCCGACGAGCGGACCGAGGAGGCGTACCGGGCGGCGTACGTCGACGGTTTGACGACCGTGATGTCGGTCCTCCTGGAAGGAGGGCATCTCCCCGATCGCCTCCTCTACGTTTCCAGCACGGCGGTCTACGGCGATCAGGGAGGGAATTGGGTGGACGAGATCACTCCCACCGACCCGACGGGCTTCAGGGGGAAGGTCCTCCTGGACGGTGAGACGGTGGCCCGGACCGGAGGAGGGACGGGCGTTCCCGGTGTGAGCGTCCGTCTCGGGGGGATCTACGGACCCGGACGGACGAGCCTGATCCGAAAGGTCCGGAACGGCGAGGCCCTGTGTCCTCCCGGGGGGCCCTACTACACGAACCGGATCCACCGGGACGACGCGGCGGGGATCCTGGCCCACCTCGCGGGTCCCATCTTCGCGGATCGGAGCCCGGACGGGCTCCACGACGTCTACCTGGGGGTCGATCGGGATCCTGCGCCCTACTGCGAGGTTCTCCGGTGGATCGCGGACGAGCTCGACGTTCCCCCTCCGGAAACCGGGGACGACGGGTCGCTGGAACGGAGACGCAGGGCCAACAAACGGTGCCGTAGCGACCGCATCGTCGAGGCCGGCTACGCCTTCCGCTACCCCTCCTTCCGGGAGGGCTACCGGGAGCTCCTCTCTGGTCCGGAGGCGAGCTCCCGGGTAATGTAGAGGTGTCCTCGAAGAGGACGTTTCCTCCTCGAACAGGTCTCCGCGCAGCACCCTTCCAATCACGGCCGCCATCGTGGACGAATCCCGACAGCCATCCAGAGGCACCGACGCCGCAGGTACCGACGCGGGGGGGGAGCGCCTTCCGCGCTCGGTCTGGCTTCCCCTGGGCTTCGTCGTGGTGACCCTCCTCGCCATGGTGGTCGTCCCGGTGTACCATGCCCGGCAGGTCGCCGAGGTCGATCAGGAGCTGGTCTCGGTGCTGGAGCCGGCCCGGGAGTACGCCCAACACCTGGTTCTGGCCCAGTCCGAGCAGATGGCGAGCCTCCAGGCCTTCCTTCTGTCGGGGGAGGGTCGCTTTCGTCAGCGGTATCGGGCCGCCCGGGCCACCGAGGAGGCGGTTTTCGACTCCCTCTCGATCCTGGCCGGGCGGATGGATCTGGACGTCCGGGAGCGGATGGCCCGGTTGTGGAGCCTCTCCATCCGATGGCACCTGGGCCACGCCCCCGTCCTGGGCGGGACGATGGGTCGCGACGCGTACGAGGCGATCCTGGCTCAGGAGCAGCAGTCCTACGAGCGGGTCAGGGCCGCGTCCCGCGCTCTCCAGGAAGCCATCGCCGACGAGGTGCAGAGTGCCCGGACCCGGGTGGAGGAGACGTGGAACCGGCAGATCGAGGTGACGGCGGGGCTGGTGCTCCTGGCCCTCGGGGCCACGGGGGCCGTGGGCTTTCTCGGCTGGCAGATGGCGTCCCTCTTCCGGCTGGGTCAGCGGCGGCGCCGGGAGGCGGTGGAGGCCCGGCGCGAGATCGACGCGGTCCTGGCTGCCACCGGCGACGGGGTGATGGGCGTGGACATGGAGGGCCGGTGCACCTTCCTGAACCGCGCCGGCGTGGAGCTCCTGGGCATTCCCGCCCGCAGGGTGATGGACCGGAAGGTCCACGAGCTGATCCACCACAGCCGGCCCGACGGAGAGCCCTATCCCGAGGACGAGTGCCCGGTCATCCAGAGCCTGCGGACGGGGAAGGAGGTCACGGCGAGCCAGGATCTCCTCTGGCGGCCCGACGGGAGCAGCTTCCCGGCCCAGCTCTCGGTGCGTCCCCTCGTGGACGGCCTGGAGATCCGGGGAGCCGTCCTCACCTTCACCGATCTCACCGAGATCCGGAAGACGGAGAAGGCCCTGCGAAAGGCCGTGCGGGCTCGGGACGAAGTGGTGGCGGTCGTCTCCCACGACCTTCGGAATCCGCTCTCCACCATCGCCTCGGCCAGCGAGCTTCTGCTCGAGCTCGAGGGGCTGTCCAGGGAGAAGCAGGAAGACCACCTTCGGGGCATAGGCCGGGCCGCGGGCCGTATGAAGAGGCTCATTGAAGACCTCCTGGACGTGGCGAGCATCGAGGCGGGGGTCCTGTCGATGGACCTCCAGGTGGTGAGCCCGGCCGTCCTGATCCGGGATGCGGCTCGGATGACGAGGCGCCTCGCGGGCGAGAAGGACATCGAGCTGAAGTCCCGGGTCGAGGAAGGTCTTCCCCCGGTGTTGGCGGATCGGGACCGGATCCACCAGGTGTTCTCGAACCTGGTGGGGAACGCCGTCCGGTTCACGCCCGAGGGGGGAGCCATCGTTCTTCGGGCCGAGCTCGCCGGGGACGACGTGGTGCTGGAGGTGGAGGACTCGGGGCCCGGCGTTCCGGAAGAGGTGAGGGAGCACGTCTTCGATCGGTTCTGGAAGGTGGACCGGATGGACCGGGACGGGGCGGGGCTCGGCCTGGCCATCGTGAAGGGGATCGTCGACGCGCACGGGGGTCGGGTGTGGGTGGAAGACGCTCCGGGGAGCGGGGCCCGGTTTCGCTTCAGCCTGCCCGTGGCGCGGGGAGAGGAGGGTCAGGTCGGCGAGCCGACGCTCCGGGACCACTTCAGCAGGGCTTCCACCTCGTTGGAGGTAAACCGGGTCACACCGCGGTCCCAGAGCGACTCGGCCTCCCCGGGGCGGTCGACGGTCCAGACGCCGACCTCGACATCCTGACCCAGGGCTCCGGCCACCGTGTCGGGCCGGTCCAGGGCGATCTCCAGCTTCAGGTCGAGGAAGGCGTTCCCGTCCTCCCGACACCACTCCACGGCCCGTTCCACGGCATCGATCTCGTCGACGACGTACCCGAGGGCCGCCGACGGCTCGGTGTGGCGGATCCGATCGAGGACGATGGGATCCATGCTGATGAAGGTGGTGCGGGCCAGGAGGCCGGCGCTTCGCACGATGCTCGCCATCCGGTCCAGGTCTTCCATCTCCCGGTAGCCCTTCACTTCGGCATAGAATCGTTCGACGTCCCCGCCCAGGTGCTCGAGGGACTCGGCCAGCGTCGGGATGCGCTCTCCCTCGAACTCGTCGGAGAACCAGCCCCCCGCGTCCAACGACTGGAGCTGTCCCACCGTTCGCCGCCGGACCGGACCGACCCCGCTGGTGGTGCGCCCCAGGTGGGGGTCGTGGATGAGGACCGGCGTCCCGTCGATGGCCGTCTGCACGTCGACCTCGATGGAGGTGGCTCCGGCCTCCAGGGCCGCGGTCAGGGCGGCCAGGGTGTTCTCCGGGGCGACGGCGCTGTAGCCCCGATGGGCGATGATCTCGGGATGAGTCATGACGTGTGGTCGGACAGGAAGTGGCGAGCGACGGGAGAAGGGTGTCGCGGGTCGGTTTCGGGCGCAAGGCGGCGTGTGCCGCAGGACGGAAAGGTCAGGCGGGGATCTCCACCCAGAAGCGGCTCCCCGACTCTCCGTCGGATTCGGCTCCGGCCGAGCCTCCCATTCGCTCCATTCCCCGCCGGACGATGGCCAGACCGATCCCGGTGCCGGGTCGATCACCGCTCTCGACCAGGCGCTCGAATACCCGGAAGATGCGGTCCAGCTTGTCGGGGGGGATCCCCATGCCGTTGTCCTCCACCCAGAAGCGCACCCGCTCCCCGCACGACTCGGCCCTCACCACGACGTGCGGTGTCACATCCTCGGGGACGAACTTCACGGCATTGGCCAGGAGGTTCCTCACCACCCGCACCAGGATCGGCACGTGCCCCCGGACCGAAGGGAGGCGATCCTCGACGGTGACCTTCGCCCCGGACGACTCGAGCTCGGTGGCGAGCCCGTCCAGCGCACGCTCGACGACCCGGGCGAGCTCCACGGGCTCGAGGGTCACCTCCTGGAAGCTGAGAGTGCTGTAGTCCAGGAGATCCTGGATCAGCTGCTCGGCTTTGCGGCCCGATTCGAGGATCCGATGGACGCAGCGCTCGGCCTCGGGAGACAGCTCGTGCCCGAAGTCGGCGAGAAGGACGTGCGCGAAGCCCTCCATGGTGCGGAGAGGGGCCCGCAGGTCGTGCGAGACCGTGTAGGCGAAGGAGTCCAGCTCTTCGTTGGCCCGTTTCAGGTGCCGGGTCTTGGCCTCCAGCGCGATCTGGGCCTCCTTTCGATGTGCGATGGCGTCGGCGTCCCTCTCGGCGATGGTGAGCCGGACGTGCATCAGGCCGACGTCGATGGGCTTGGACACGTAGTCGTCGGCCCCGGCGCGGAGGACCTCCTCCAGGTCCTCGGGGTCGTCCCGGGCCGTCACCACGACCACCACCGTCCGATCGCCCTCCGGATGCCGGCGGATCTTCCGGCAGAGTTCCAGCCCGTCCATCCCCGGAAGCATCCAGTCCATGAGCACCAGCGGGTACGGGCTCTCCTGATACCGTTCCCACCCCGCCTCGGCGGTCTCGCAGACGGTGACGGCATATCCCCGGGACCGGAGGATCTCCGCGGTGATCCACCGCTCGCCCGGGTCGTCCTCGACGAGGAGAGCCCGCATCGGGTCGGCGCCGGACACGAGCTCGTCCGGCTCAGCTCTCGCCCAGGCTTCCGCCGGCGCGCAGTCGCGCCGTTCGGGCCAGGGCCTCTTCGGCCTCGAAGAAGGGGCCGTCGGCCTCCTGAAGGGCTCGCTGATATCCGAGGCGGGCCGATTCCCAGTCGTGACGATCCTCGGCCGCGAGGCCCCGAAGGAAGGCGGCGGTGGCCGCCGGGCCGATCTCCGCATTCCCGTAGCTCGTCGGCGCGACCGGAAGGTCGGACGACGACAGGGGGTCGTTCCAGGCGGGTTTCCGGCCCATCTCATCCAGCTCTGCCAGGAGGCCGCCCACGGCCGTCCGGGCGAGAGAAGTGGGGTCGGTCCCCCGGGGGGTCGCCGTCCTCCAGGACGAGATCACCCGCCCCGTCTCGGCGTCGGCGAGTCGGAGGTCGAGGTACGCGGTGTCGGGTGCCACCGGAGCCCAGGTGCCCGAGAGCACCATCTCGGCCCCCGGCGACGTGCCGACGGGCGGAGCTTCCGGAGCCCGCTCGACCCCCCTGCGTTCCAGCTCGGCGGCCGGTCCGAAGCGGCGGCGCTCGACGAACTGGACGTCCCGACGACGCATCAGCCCCAGGGATACCAGCTCCTGGAGTCCCACGGTGACGTCGTCTCCCAGGTCGCTGCCCAGGGGGACGATCCCGGAGACCGCGATTCGGGGTGCTCCGGGGAGGGGCGAAGGCCGTTCTCGCTCCAGGGAGCCCCAGACCGCCTCGTCGGCGGGACTCCCGCCTGTTTCCGGACCGCCACCGGGCCCGGCGCACGCCGCCACGGCCGCGGCCGAGAGCAATGTAATCCGCCGGGTGAGTCGAGCCGCCTTTCCGTCGATCATTCCGTGAATCATCCGTGAACCGTGGTTCGCCTCTTTCCCCACCGGACGCGCGGCGATCCGGAGCCTCTTCGGCTCACTCCCGCCCTGCCCACACGGGTCCCTCGTGCAGTGTAGCGAAGTCGCACGGAGGAAGTACAGGCGCCGAGAGGGACCCGTGAACGGGCGCGCCGACGAGGTCAGGATCCCACGGGAACGGAGCTGGAGAACCGGTCCGGGCGAAATGGGACCAGGTCCACCGGGGGAGTCCCTTCTCCCACGATGAGAGCCGCCAGGGCGGCGGCGGTCACCGGAGCCAGCAGGATGCCGTTCCGGAAGTGACCGGTCGCGTAGTAGAGGCCGTCCATCTCCGGGTCTTCGCCCAGGACGGGGTGGTCGTCCGGGGTTCCGGGGCGAAGCCCCGCCCACGTCTCCGTCGGTGGCCGGCCCTGGAGCACCGGCAGGGCCGAGGTGGCGGCATCCAGGAGCTCGTCGATGGCGTTCTTCGTCGTCTCGGCCGTGAAGCCCACCTCCTCCATGGTGGATCCGACCACCAGGGGGCCTCCCCGTCGGGGAATCAGATAAGCCCGTCTCGTCTCGACGACGGTGGACAGGGGGCGGGATCCCAGGTCGTCCATGTCCAGGGAGAGCATCTGCCCCCGGACCGGACGGACGGGAAGGGGCCGGGGAAGGCCCTCGATGTCCCCGCTCCAGGCCCCGGCGGGCTCACGCACGGTGGTGATCGCGTTGCCGAAGC
>JBKHJU010000095.1:0-6955 GCA_046537985.1 Longimicrobiales bacterium | reverse complement strand
GCCTGCGGCCCGAGACGAAGGTCCTGTATCTGGAGATCCCCACGAATCCGACCCTTCGGGTCTTCGATCCGGCTCCGGTGGTGGAGGCGGCCCGGGTGAGCGGTGCAGCCTTCGTCGTGGACGCCACCTTCGCGTCGCCGGTGAACCTGAGGATGGCCGAGCACGGGGCCGACCTGGTCATCCACAGCGCCACCAAATACCTGGGTGGTCACTCGGATCTCCTCGCCGGGGTGGTGGCGGGGAGCGGCGAGCTCGTGGAGTCGGTTCGTCGGCTCATGGTCCGCTACGGGCCTTCGGCCGACGCGAACTCGGCGTGGCTCCTGGACCGGAGCCTGCGGACCCTGGAGCTCCGGGTGGAGCGACAGAACCGGAACGCCCTGGAGCTGGCCCGTTGGCTACGAACTCGGGACGAGGTCCGGAAGGTGATCTTTCCCGGGCTCCCGGACCACCCGGACCACGGGCGGGCGTCCCGCCTCCTGGACGGCTTCGGAGGAATGCTCTCCATGATTCTGGAGGGGGGAGGTGGGGCGGCGGATGGATTCATGGACGCCCTGGAGACGGCTCTCGTGGCGCCGAGCCTGGGCGGGGTCGAGACCCTGATCAGCCAGCCCCGCTACACCTCCCACATGGACCTGACCCCGAAGGAGAGGGAGGTCATGGGAATCCCCGACGGATTCGTGCGGGTTTCCGTGGGCGTGGAGAACCTGGCCGACCTGAAGCGGGACTTCGCCCGTGGGCTGGAGGCGGCCCGGGGTCCGTAGGGCCGGTGGTTCGACGCAACCGGTCCGGTGGCCGATCCGGGAGCCATGCACCGGAGATCCGAAGGCCCGGGGTCCGAATGGGCTCGGGCTCCGCCCCTCTGGTCTCGGGAGGGTCCTTCTACTCCTCGACCATGAACGGGTAGGTGTGGTCGGTGGGGGGGACGAAGGTCTCCTTCACCGTCCGGGGCGCGACCCAGCGCAGGAGGTTCAGCTTCGAGCCGGCCTTGTCGTCGGTGCCGCTGGCCCGCGCGCCCCCGAAGGGCTGTTGACCGACCACGGCCCCCGTGGGCTTGTCGTTGATGTAGAAGTTCCCGGCGGCGTACTCGAGTTCCTTCGTCGCCTGCCGGACGGCTCGCCGGTCGCCGGCGAAGACGGCTCCGGTGAGGCCGTAGGGCGACGTCGTGTCCACCAGCTCGAGGGTCTCCACCCATTCGTCGTCCCGGTAGACGTAGAGGGTCAGCACCGGCCCGAAGATCTCCTCCTTCATGGATTCGTAGGCGGGCTCCAGGGCCTGGATTACGGTGGGCCGGACGAACCACCCCTCCGAATCGTCCGCGTCCCCTCCCACCAGGATCCGGGCGTCCTCCGACTCCCGGGCGCGCTCGATGTAGCCGGTGATCCGCTCGAACGCCCGTTCGTGGATGACCGCGGCCAGGAAGTTCCGGAAGTCCCGGGGATCTCCCATGGAGAGCCCGTCGGTGGTCTCCAGGAGGGGATCCCGGATCTCGCTCCACAGGCTCTCCGGCACGTAAGCCCGGGAGGCGGCGCTGCACTTCTGCCCCTGGTACTCGAAAGCCCCCCGGACCAGGGCGGTGATCAGGGCGTCGGGATCCGCCGAAGGGTGAGCGAGGACGAAGTCCTTTCCTCCCGTCTCACCGACGATCCGGGGGTAGTTCCTGTACGTCCCGATCCGGTCGCCGATCTGCTTCCACAGGCTTCGGAATACGGCGGTGGAGCCCGTATAGTGGAGTCCGGCGAACTCGGGGTGGTCGAAGACGACCTCCGTGACCTCCTCCGGGTCGCCCGGGACGAAGTTGATCACCCCCGGCGGGAGGCCGGCCTCTTCCATGAGCCGGGCCAGGACGTAATTGCTGGGGACGGCGCTCACCGAAGGCTTCCAGACCACCACGTTGCCCATGAGGGCGGGAGCCGCCGTGAGGTTTCCGCCGATGGAAGTGAAGTTGAACGGGCTCACGGCGTACACGAAGCCCTCCAGGGGCCGGTATTCGAGCCTGTTCGAGACCCCCGGGCCCGACTCCGGCTGATCGTCGTAGATCCGGCGGGCGAACCAGGCGTTGAAGCGGAAGAAGTCGATGAGCTCGCACGCCGCGTCGATCTCGGCCTGATGGGCCGTCTTGCTCTGACCGAGCATGGTGGACGCGTTGACCCGGTCGCGCCACGGGCCCGCCAGGAGGTCGGCGGCCCGGAGGAATACTCCGGCTCGCTCCTGCCAGGGCCAGCCGGCCCACTCCTCCCGGACGTCCAGAGCGGCGTCGATGGCCCGCTCCACTTCCGAAGGGCCGGCGCTGTGCCAGCGGGCCAGGACGCAGCCGTGATCGTGGGGCATGACGGCGTCCACCAGGTCGCCGGTTTCGACCTCCTCGCCGCCGATGACGAGGGGGATCTCAGCGGTGTCCGCCGACATGCGCTCCAACTCGTCCTTCAGCTCCCGGCGGGCCGGATCTCCGGGGGCGTAGGGCCGGACGGGCTCGTTCTCGGGACGTGGTATTTCCGGGATCGCTTCCATGGTCGATTCATACTCCCGAGGCGAGCCCCCGATCCGCCCTCCCGAAGAGGGCTCGCTCGATTCCTGCGTGGTGCGTCGGGCCGGGACGGGTCCCTTCGGAGGGCGAGTCCCGGATCGCCACGAGGCGGGCCCGGAGTCAGGACTCGGAGCCCTCCCGTACGCCGGCGACGGCCGCCTTCCCGGTTCCGGAGCGGTCGGGCTCGTACGCGTAGTAGTACTGGAGGTAGTAGCTGTCCTCGGCCGCGCTGGTGGAGACCTCGTTCAGGACCGCGCCGAAGATCCGCACGTCCAATCGGCGGAGCTGGTCCACGGATCGCTCGGCCGCCCGCTGTTCCGTCTCGCCGGAGCGCATGACGAGGAGCACTCCGTCGGCCCGGGTCGAGAGGACGGAGGTGTCCGTGACGGCGAGCATGGGCGGCGAGTCGATGACGATCTGCTCGTACTTGTCCCGGAGGTCGGCAATGAGCCGCTTCATGCTCTTCGAATCCAGCAGCTCCGACGGGTTCGGGGGGAAGGGCCCGCTTGGGAGGATGTCGAGGTTCGGAAGCACGTTCGGGCGCACCGCTTCCTTCATGGTGGCGTTCCCCACCAGCAGGTCGGTGAGGCCGGGCTCCCGGAGGAGGTCCAGGGCCCGGTGGAGTGCCGGCCGCCGAAGATCGGCGTCGATCAGGAGGATCTTCCTTCCCTGCTGGGCCAGCATGACCGCGAGGTTCAGGGCCGTGGTCGACTTTCCCTCGCCCGGACCCGGGCTGGTGACGAGGATGGCCCGGACCGGATCGTCCTCCGTGCTCATGAAGGTGAGGTTCATGCGGAGGTTCCGGTACGCTTCCGCAGCCGGGTCCAGGGGGTCCAGGGCCACGATCAGCGGGACGGTCCCGCCTTCCTTTTCTTCCGCCTCCCGGTCCTCCACTCGACGCAGCCGTGGCACGAGGCCCAGCACCGGGATCCCCAGAAGGGCTTCGATGTCGTTGCTCGTCCGGATGGTGCGGTCCAGGTACTCGAGGAAGAAGGCCGTCCCGACACCCAGGATCAGTCCCAGGAGGGCGCCGAGGACGACGTTCACCTGGCCCCGGGGCTGGATGGGTCGGCCTTCGAGGGCGGGGTCGATGACGTCCACGTAGGGCGCGGCCGCCGCCTCGACGATCCGGGCCTCGTAGAGCTGGGACAGCAGGAACTCGTATGTGCCCTCGTCCAGGTTCTGCTGGAGCTGGAGCGTCTGGAGCCGGTTCTCGAGGGCCGGGAACTGCTGCTGCTCGTCTCGCAGCTCGGTCAGCTCCTGGTTCAGGGTCTCGATGCGCCCCTCGATGGCTCGGAGGTTGGCGCGAATGGCCTCGCCGAGCTCGGAGCGGATCGAGGCGATCTGGGAGAGGAGGGCCTGGGCCCGGGGGTGATCCCGGGTCACGCGCTGGGTCGTCAGGAGGTCCTGGAGATCTTCCTGCCGGTCCTGGATCCGGTCCGCCAGGTCTCGGATCTGGGGCGTCTGCCCTTCGGGGAGCTCGGCCACCAGGGAAACCAGGTTCACTTCTCCGAGGGGAGATCGGTCCGTCCGGCGCTCGAGCTCCGCCAGGGTGCTCCGCTGTCGCTCGAGGGCACCGACATCCTCGGTGGCCCGCTGAATCTCGTTGACCAGGTTCTGCTCCTGCAGGGACAGGTCGGTGAACGCTCGGGTCTCCTTGAACTCCTGAATGGCTTCCAGGGACTGGCTCAGCTGTCGCCGCGCGCTGTCGAGCTGCTCCTCGATGAACGCCACGTCCTGGGAGGCCGCCACGCTGACCCGCCGGGCCCCGTACTGACGGAGGGCCTGGGCCGCCTGGTTCAGGATCCGGGGTGCCAGGACCGGATCCGGATGGGTGAAGGTGACGTCGATGATGTTGGTGTTTTCCCGGGCGATGGCGGAGATGTTGTTCCGGATCTCGCCCACGACCTCCTCGGCCGGAACCAGCGCCAGCTCGTAGACGCGCTGCTCCGACGGGGGTGCGGAGACCTCGAACCGAACCGCCCCCCCGTCGAGAACGGTTCCCGTCGCGGCCGAGCCGAGCGTCCCGTCGGCCGGACTCAGGAGGGTGGCTCGGTTCCCGTCACCGTCGTATCGGAGCTCCAGCCTCGCGGAGGGTGCGCCGTCGGCCACCTCGATGTTCCGGGCCAGATCGGAGCGAACCAAGCCATCCTCCGCGACCGTCAGACGGAGGCCCAGGCTGTCGGTGACGCTGAGGGCGATGGGGCTCGCCTGAAGGACTTCGATCTCCGACCGGATGGGATCGATGAAGAGGTCCATTCCCGACACCCGAGTCGCGGGAGTCAGGCTCCGGGTCCGGTGGAGCGGATCGGTGACCTGGAGGGAAAGGTTGGCCTGGTAGAAGGTGCGCTGGCGGGAAACCGCCCAGATGGCCGAGGCGGTGGTGACGCCGAAGATCAGCAGGACGAGCCAGATGCGTCTGCTGACGACGTTCCAGTAGTCGGCCAGGTGGGGGGAGCCGGCGCCGACTTCCAACTCGGACCCCGCCGATGGGCGGCTGTTGGGTTCCATGTCCTGAAAAACTCCCTTATCTCGGGGCGTCACGCAACGCCGGCGCGCATCTCAGCGGATTTCGACCGTAGCCGGGGGACCGGGGTCGGGCGGTTCGGGGGATCGGATCCCGAACGGCCCGAGATCCACGGACCAAAAGCATGGGGCGGGGAGTAGTGGACGGGCGACCGGAAACCAGTCCGGGGCCGGTCCGGCCGAGGCGGGAATCCTTGGATCCCGACCTCCGTTCCGGGCCGAGATTCGTTCCAACCCGAGAATCGCTTCGATGACCCGAGAAGAAGTGGAGCGCTCCGTCATGTCCGCCCTCTCCGGCATCCCGGACCCGGAGAGTGGACGGGACATCGTGACGAGTGGCCACGTGCGCCACGTTTCCGTGGAGGATGGGGAGGTTCGCTTCTCCTTCTTCCTCGGACCCGACGACCCCGGATCCCTGGTCAAGGAGGCCCGGTCCGCCGTGGAGGCCCTGGAAGGCGTGGATTCCGTTCGGGTGAACGTGCAGCTTCCCCAGTCGGCGGGGGACCGCCCCGGGGCTGGGGGGAGCGGCGGGGGGCGGGGAGCAGCCCCGCGAGGAGCGCGGCGCCCGGGCGGTCCCGGTGCCCGTGGGGGCGCTGATGGCGGACCCGGCGGAGGACACGCTTCCGGCGGCGCGGCGGGAGGGGGGCTCAAGCCCGGATCGGTGCCGGCGCCGACACCGCGGCCGGGAATCCTCTCCGACGTGGACCGGGTCGTCGCCGTGAGCTCGGGCAAGGGAGGCGTGGGGAAGTCCATGGTCGCCGCCAATCTGGCCGCGGCCCTCGCATCGATGGGGCACCGCGTGGGTCTCCTCGACGCCGACGTGTACGGTCCCAACATCCCCCGGATGTTCGGGGTCGGGGATCGTCCGAGGGTGACGGGATCCAAGGGGAGCGAGCGCATCGAACCCCTGGAGGCTCACGGCGTCCGGCTCATGAGCCTGGGCTTCCTCCTGGAGGAGGATCAGCCCGCCATCATGCGGGGTCCCCTCATCTCGGGGATCCTCAAGCAGTTCCTGGAGCAGGTGGAGTGGGGAGAGCTGGACTACCTCATCGTGGACATGCCTCCGGGGACGGGAGACGCGCAGCTCTCCCTGGTCCAGACGATCGACGTGGACGGAGTCGTCATGGTCACGACCCCCCAGGACATGGCGACGGGTGACGTGCGTCGCGGAGTGCGCATGTTCGAACGGGTGAACACCCGGGTCCTCGGGATCGTGGAGAACATGAGCGGCTACACCTGTCCCCATTGCGGCGAGACCGAGGAGATCTTCGGCGCCGGAGGCGGATCGGCCCTGGCCGACGATCTGGGGCTCCCCCTTCTGGGGAAGGTTCCCCTGGATCCCGCCGTCCGGACGGCGGGAGACGAGGGCACGCCCACCGTTACGAACGCCCCGGGCTCGGGAGCCGGTGAAGCTCTCCTCGAGCTGGCCGGGGAGGTGGACGGGATCCTGGAGCCCGCTCCCGCCGGCTGACCGAATCGAGCCGGAGCGAGGCCGACCCCGTGCGCGCCCACTTCCCGCCGCCTCCCGACACCGCCGACGGGCTCGTCCGCCTGACCCCCCACGAGATCGTGCGGCGCTTCCCGGAGACCCTCCGGGTCTTTCGCCGACACGGCGTGGACCTGCGGGAGCGGGGCGCCCATCCCCTGGACGAGCTGGCGGCGGACCTGGTGGAGGAGCGGAGCGACGAGGCCGGGCGGCTCCTCGTGAGGGAGATCGCCCGGGCGCTGGAGTGGCGGTCTCCGGCGGGGACCTGAGATGTCCGCCCCCGAGTCCCACGGGCGTCCGTCCTTGGACCGGCCCCCGACGGTAACGCTCCTCACCGATTTCGGCACCCGGGACGGATTCGTCGCCGCCATGAAGGGAGTGATCGCCGACCTGGTGCCCGGCGTACGCCTGGACGATGC
>JBKHJU010000094.1:0-6970 GCA_046537985.1 Longimicrobiales bacterium | reverse complement strand
GACTCTCCCGTCGCACGATCAGGGTGTCGCCCCGAAGTTCCTGGCGTCCTCCCTCCAGGTCGAAGCCCTCCAGGTCCACCCCCGAAAGCCGGAATCTGAGCTCCTCGTGCTCCTCCACGGCCCCCAGGTCCACGTTGCTCTGGACGGCGGTGGAGAAGATCACGTCCTCGTCCACGGGCGAGGATGCGGTCCCCCGGGCGTCCTCCTGGGCCTGACGGGCGAGCTCGTACTCTGTGCGCTCCATGGAGAAGCCCATGGGGCTCGACGCCCGGACCACCCGCCCGTCCTCGTCCACCCAGCTTTCCAGCTCCACGCCCCCCAGGACCTCGGCGATCCGCCACGAGGGCACCGAATCCCAGCGGGCCGCGCTCCATCGTCCGGTGGTGGGGTCCAGGACGGCCGAATCCGGCACCACGAGGGTATCGTGCTCGAGCACCCGGACCTCCACGGTCCGTGTGGAGAGGGTCGACGGATCGAAGATGGGAAACCGGAGATCCTCCCCGACCTCGAGGCTTCCGCCGGCGGCCACCCGGATGGGGAGCACGGCGGCGAAGACCGGAGCCCGCTCCAGCCGGAAGGAGAGCTCCTGGGTGGAGCCGCCCGCGTCGACCCGGGCGGTGAGGAGGGTGTCCCCCGCCACGCTCCCCGACGCCTCGAAGATCCCCACCTCCGAATCCAGGAGGAAGGAGAAATCCTCCATGACGAGGGCGGGAGAAAGGGCGACCCGGGTCCGGGTCACGGCCGTTCCTTCCTGGCCCAGGGCCGGAAGCTCCAGCGAAAGGAAGTCCTCGAGAACGAAGCCGTCGGGGACCGTGTCGAGACGGGAGGTGGCCAGCCCCACGGTCCGCTCGCCCATGTCGAGCTGGTAGAACTCCACGCCCGGGGCCAGCGTCAGGGCAGCCTCGGCGATCCGGGCCAGCTCGGGCTGGAAGTACTCCCGGCGGACCTTCCAGCCGGCCAATACCACCCAGGTCAGGAGGATGACCACGGCCAGAACCCTTCGACCCCCCATCACGCTTCATCCTCCAGCCGTGCCAGCGTCGCCAGAAAAATCTCCTCCTCGTAGCCGTTGGGCACGACGATGGTCGCCGTCGACGGGTGAGCCTCACCCTCCAGATGGCCCTTCAGCACCGGAAGCATGACTGCCGCCGACGTCTCGGGGGTGAGGTTGCCCGCCCCGGTGCCCAGGGGGGGAAGGGCAACCGACTCCATGTCCCACTCGCTGGCCCGCCGGAGCCCGTTGAGGAGAGCCCGGGCGATACCGGCCTCGCTCACGGCCTCGTCGGCGGCCTGGACGGCCACGTGGATGATGAAGGGGACGGTCAGGCCTCCTCCCGGAGTCACGATGGCGCTCCCGACGGGAATGGTTCCCAGGGCCCGGAGGCGCTCGTGGATCTCGTCGCCGACCCGGAGATCGACGTCCCGGCCCACCCCGGTCACCGCGGCCAGCTCGGAGCTCACCGGGCGCAGCAGGGCCTCGGCCTCCACATCGTGGAGCGATCCCACCCGGACCCGGATCACGACCACCCCCGCATCACGACCGATCCCTCGATCACGAAGAAGCCTGGAGCTTCCTGGACTTCCGGTACATGAGCGCCGCCTGCTGGGGTAGGTGGAGCTTGTCGTAGAGGATGCCCATGGTATAGTAGGCCCGGTGGTTCCGGGGTTGAATCTCGATGGCCTTCTCCAGGGCGTCCAGGGCCTCTTCCACCCGCCCGAGCCTGTTCAGGGCTTCGCCCAGATAGAACCGGGCCACCCCGTCCTCCGGATCCTTCCCGCAGATCCTCTTCAGCTCCTCCACGGCCTCCGCGTAGAGACCCTTCCGGTAGCTCAGGATGCCCCGGGCCCTGCGGACGTCGGCGCTTCCCGGCTGGAGGCGCTCGGCCCGTCGAAGAGCCTCCTCCGCCTCGTCGAAACGGCTGAGGAAGGCCAGGACCGAGCTCCGATTGACCAGGATCTCCACCCTCTCCGGCTCCACCTCGAGGGCCGCGTCGAGCTGCTCGAGGGCTTCCTCGTGGGCACCGATCTCGTCGTAGAGGACGCCCAGGTTGTGCCGGGCCTTCCAGTCGTCCGGGTTCCTGCGGATGAGCTTCCCGTAGAGGGCGACTGCGTCCTCGACGCGCCCCTCCTCCACCAGCTCCCGGGCTCGAGCCCGTTCCCGCCCGCCCCGGTCGGTCGGGGTCTCCTCCGAATCCACCTCGGACCCTACGTCCTCCGGGACGCCGGCGCTCCTCGTCTTCCGGCCTTCCCGCTCGCCACCCGACTCGTCCTCCGGCTCGTCCCTGTCGGAGGGGTCCAGGAGGTCTCCCTGCCCGCCAGCGCTCACCCGGCGTCGGGGGTCGGACGAGTCTCGGTGCCGATCCACCGGGCGTACGGCTCGAAGGCCGCAGCCACGGGAAGGACCAGGAACTCGGGCACCGCGTACGGATGGATGTCGGTGACGCGCTCCTCCAGGGCGGGGATCGCCTCTCGCACCGTCTTCAGCACCACCAGCGCCTCCTTCTCCCGCTGGACCTCGTCCTCCCACCAGAAGAGGGAGACGAGCCCCGAAACAACGTTTCCGCAGGCGGCCAGTCGCTCCTCCACCATCTCGCGAGCCAGGACCTCGCCCGTCTCCACGTTGGGAACGGTCACGAGAACCACGCAGACGTCTTCGAGCCCCGCGGCATTCGTCTCCTCAGCCACCCTCGCTCCTCCTCGGCGCCCTCATCCTCGGCGCCCTCATCCGTCTTCCTTTCTCGGCTTCGCCACGAACATCGTCTGCTCCACCGCATCTTCCTCGTAGAAGGAATCGATGAGATCCCGGTAACGATCCTCGACGACCCTCCGCTTCACCTTCTGGCTCGGCGTCAGGGCACCCCCCTCCACCGTGAAGTCCTCGGGAAGCAGCCCGACCTTCTTCGGCAGCTCGTACCGGGCCAGGCCCTCGAGCTCTCCGAAGATCTCCTTCTCCAGGTGCTCCTGGACCCGCTCGTTCTCCAGCAGGGCCTGGTCGTCGTCGGTCCGGATTCCCTGGTCCCCGGCCCACTGCCGGAGCGTGCCGAAGCTCGGAACCACCAGGATCGAGGGAAACTTGCGCCGGTCGCCCAGCATGACGACCTGTTCGATGAATCGGTTCTTCTTCAGGGCATTCTCGATGGGCTGGGGCGCGATGTTCTTCCCACCCGACGTGACGATGATGTCCTTCAAGCGATCGGTGATCGTCAGGAAGCCGTCCTCGTCGATCTCCCCCATGTCGCCGGTGTGGAACCAGCCGTCCTCCGTGAGGGCCTCCTCGGTCTCCTCGGGAAGCTTGAAGTACCCCTTCATGACCTGGGGACCCCGAACCAGGATCTCGTTGTTCTCTCCGATCTTGATCTCCGTGCCGGGCACCGGGGGGCCCACGGTGCCGATCCGGATGTCGTCCACCCGATTCACGTTGGTCACGGGACTCGTCTCGGTGAGCCCGTACCCCTCCAGGATCGGAAGGCCCACCGAGTAGAAGAACTTGTTGATCTCGGGAGAGAGAGGGCCGCCTCCGCTCACGAAGTAACGAATCCTCCCCCCCACCCGCTCCCGGATCTTCTTGAACACCAGCCTGTCGGCGAGAGAATAAGCCATCCTCAGCACCAGGCTCGGCCTCCGTCCGGCCAGATCCTCGTCGGCCCATGCTTCTCCGACCTCCCGGGCCCACTGGATCAGCGCTCCCCGGAAGCCCGTGGCCTCCATGACCCGGTTGTAGATCTTCTCGAAGAGCCGGGGCACGCCCACGACCACCGTGGGCCGGATATCGGCCATGTCCGCCGCCGCCGTGTCGATGCTCTCGGGATACGCGATGGTGCACCCCCGATAGAAGAAGAGGTAGTCCACCATCCGCTGAAGGATGTGGGAGACGGGGAGGATGCTCAGCGTGGCGTCCTCCTTTCCAACGGAAAGGACGTTTTCGCACGCCTTCACGTTGGAGAAGATGTTGTTGTGGGTCAGCATGACGCCCTTCGGCTTTCCCGTGGTCCCCGAGGTGTACAGCATGGTCGCAACGTCGTCGGGATCGGCTTCCCTGGCCTTCTCCAGGATCTCCTCCTCCGACGTCTGCCGCAGGGCGTCCCGCCCCCGGGCCAGGAACGTGTCCCACGAGTTCACGCCCTCGGGCAGGTCGGGGGGTGGATCGAAGACCACCGCCCATTCCAGGGAAGGGCAGTCGTCCCGGATCTCCAGGACCTTGGCGAGCTGCTCCTGGTCCGAGGCGACGACCGCGCGGGCCTCCGAGTCGTTGACCAGGTACTCCACGTCCTCGGGAGTGAGGGTGGAGTACACCGGCACGATCTGCACCCCGGCCAGGAGGGCCCCGTAATCGGTCAGGGCCCATTCGGGACGGTTCGACGAGAGGAGGGCAACCCGGTCGCCCCGCTCGAGCCCCGCGTCGGCAAAGGCGGCGGCGACGGAGACGGCCACCTCCCGGGCCCGATCGTAGGAGGTGGCCTCCCAGCGGCCACGCCCTCCCCCGGGGCGGTGCCGGAACGCGGCGTGGGATCCGAACTTCCCGGTGGCCTCCAGGAAGAGGTCCACCAGGGTGCCCCGGGGCAGGTCCGCCTCGTGGGCCGCGTATCGCCGCTTGCCGCTCTCGAAGGTGCCCAGCTCCAGCTCTTCCATGACATTCAGCTCCGGCGAATGGTCAGATCGAGCTCCAGGTCGGAGCGGAGCGTGTGGAGCACGCTGCAATACGTGCTCCGCGAGAGGGAGAGAGCTCGCTCCATGGGCGCCTCGTCTTCCTCACCTGGACCGCGGACCGTGAAGAGCATCGACACCGACTCGAAGCGCCGGGGATGATCCTCGGCCCGGGTCCCGGTCACTTCCACTTCCACCCCCGTCACCGATACCCGGGACTTCTCCAGGATGTGTCGGATGTCGATGCCCATGCAGGCGGCCAGGGAGAGGAGGAGGGCGGTGGTGGGCGAGGGTCCTTCCTCACCGGTCCCGTCCAGGATGACGGAGGGACCGCCGGGCTCTCCGCCCCGGAAGGCCTGGTCCCGGCCCGTCCAGGAAAGACGAACCTCGTTCGTGGGGCCCATGGCGAGAAGGGACTCCCCGCGGGTCGCTACAGGTCCAGGCCCGGCTCCCGGTCGCCGGGCCCGTGCGCGGATCCCCGATCCGGGTCCCGTCCCGGCTCGCGCCCCGATGCTGTTCCGGACTCCTGTTCGGAACCGGGACCGGACCCGCGACCGGCTCCTCGTCCTGACCCGCCCCCCGGTCCGGCCCGGGACGAAGACGACCCCTCCATCCCCTCACCGGTGAGCTCTTCCAGGGCCTCCCGGGCATGGAGGACGTGCTCCTGGGCCTCGGGTCCGGACGGTGGGCCGGCCAGGAAGGCCCGAAGGTGGGGGATCGCCGCCCGGGGCTCGCCGGATCGGAGCAGCAGGAAGGCCAGCCCGTAGTGGGCACCCGATGCCGAGGGGTCCTTCTGCAGGACGTGGCGGTACGTCTTGGCGGCTTCCTCCGTCATCCCGATACGGGTGTAGCAGATGGCGATCTGCTGGAGCACCACCGGATCTCCCGGCGACTCCTTGAGGGCGAGCCGGAAGGAGGTGAGACCCTCGTGGTACTTCCCCTCGGCGAGGAGGGCGAGCCCCTCGTCGTAATAGTCGACCCGGTCGGACTCGGAGTCCAGGCCCAAGAGCTGTTTCCACCATGCCATCGGAAGTCGGCTCGGGAGAGGGGAAAGTGCTTGGAATCAGGCGGAAAACCCGACAATGAAAAAGGTACCGGGGCCCCCATAGGGGCGCAACGGTCCCTGGATTTGTGATCCGGGAGATGGATGATCATCTTGCTACCCACATTCCCCGCCCGGACCCGGACCGTCGGACACCGACCGTTTCCGGGGTCGGTGAAAGCCCTCGACCCCTTCCAATCCTGGAGGCGATCATGCCGACCACGCCCCCGACCACGTCCCCGACCACGCCCCCGTCCCCGCCGCCCGTCGTCGCGCCGAGCCCGTCACGCCGCCGCCGCACTCGGCTTAACGTCCTGGTGGTCGCCGGGCTGCTGTTCGGAGGAGGGATGCTCGCCACCGAGGAGGCCGGAGCTCAGGTCGACCCCGGCTTCTCTCCCGACGCCTGGGAGTACGGGCCCCGGAACGATCCCGACGGCGAGGTCGAGATATGGAATCCCGTGATGCAAAAGATCCGGAGCGGTGATCCGGTCATCGGAGGGACGATCCGGGCCACCGATCCCCGCACCTACTGCGCCGTGGCATCGGCGGGCTACGACTTCACCTGGACCGAGATGCAGCACGAGGCCATCTCCTGGGAGCAGGTGGCCCGAATGTGGCGCACCTGCCCGGGCTCGGCGGTGCCGGGAGTGCGGGTGGCCCACGAGAGCGAAGGAAACATCCAGATGCCCACCGACATGGGCGCCCTGGTCATCATGGTGCCCACCGTGGACTCGGAGGAGGAAGCGCGGCGCGCGGTGGATTGGACCTACTTCCCTCCCCTGGGCCGACGGAGCGCCGGAGGGGGCCAGGCGTGGACCGGCGACCTCTGGGGTGGGGTCCCGGGCGGATACCGGGCGACCTGGAACGAGAACGTCGTCCTGATCCTCATGATCGAGACCCTGGAGGGGGTGGAGAACGCCCGTGAGATCGCGCGGATCCCCGGGGTGGACGGGCTCTTCGCCGCGTCCGGGGATCTCGGCAACTTCTCCGGCTATCGGGAGGGGGATCCCGAGTACGAGATGCTGATCACCGAGATCGCCCAGGCCGCGCGAGCGGCCGGGAAGGTCGCCTGCGGGCCCCTGCGATGGATGGGCGAGCGCCCCGACTTCACCTGCTTCCAGGCGAGCACCGAGGGCGCCAACATCCGTCGCGGTGCCCAGGAGGAGATCCGGGCGGCGCGAGAACGATATAGCCGGTCGGACGCCACCTCCGGAGCGGGACGCCTCGTCTCGGATCTGCGGGCCGCGTGCGGCGAGATCGTGTACGAAGCCGACTGCCTGGAGG
>JBKHJU010000093.1:0-6970 GCA_046537985.1 Longimicrobiales bacterium | reverse complement strand
GTCCACGTGCACCACCCGGGCGTCACCTGGGGACACTTCCTCACCAACCTGGGTTTCGTCCTCGGCAAGAACTTCCTCATCCTGGACGATGGTCGACGGTTCGAGGAGGGGGAGGGTCGCACCCTCAAGTTCATCGTGAACGGCTTCGCCGTCCCCGAGATCCGAAACCGCCTCGTCGAGTCCGGGGATCGCCTCCTCATCAGCTTCGGTTCCGAGACCCTGGAGGAGGTCGCCCGCAGCCAGTACGGCCGGGTGGCCGAGAACGCGGAGGAGTACAACCACCTGCAGGATCCGGCGACCTGCTCCGGATCCACCGAGCCCACGTTCTTCGAGCGGCTCCGACGGGCGTTCTGGGGATAGCACCCCGGGAGTCCGAGTTTCTTGATGGCCCGGATCCTGGAGCCTACTTTCCTGCCTTCCACGCGATCACGAGGTGAGAGCCATCCCACGATGAGCACGAGCAACCGGGGAGACCGGCGGGGCATGCCGGTCCTCGCCGCCTTTCTGACGATCGTCGCGAGCTTCGCTCCTTCCGCGGGCGAGGTCCGGGCCCAGGAGCCCGTCACCTTCTTGATCCAGAGCCCCACCATGCGCACCGGGGAGATGATGCCCCGGGACTATACGCCGGACGGTCGCAACCTCTCGCCTCCCCTCACGTGGACGGGACTCCCGGAGGGAACGCGCGAGATCGCGGTCCTCTGTCAGGATCACGGGGTGGGGTCCCCCCCGCCCTGGGTCCACTGGATCATCTACAACATTCCGGGGACCGCCGACGGCCTTCCCGAGGGGGTCCCGGTCGATCCCGACGAGCCCATGCCTCGCGAGATCCGAGGGGCCGTGCAGGGCAACAACGGCTGGGGCCTCCCCGTCTACCGGGGTCCGGCGCCCCCCGTGGGCAACGTCCACCACTACGACTTCGCGGTGTACGCCCTGGACGAAGAGCTGGACCTGCCCCCGGGACTCGATCGGGAAGAGCTCCTGGAGGCCATCGAGGGACACGTCATCGGCCGGGGCAACATGGTTCCGATCTACGAACGCCAGCCCATGAACGCATCCGAGGAGGAGGACGAGCTTGACTTCCAGTGACGAAGGTCCTCGGAGCCCCCGCAGGCTCTCCCGCAGGGAGCTCCTGAAGGCCGCGAGCGCGGCGGGGGCCGTGGCCCTCGTTGCGGGGAGGCTGAAGGCGGACGAACCCGCGGAGGCATCGGCTTCCTCCCCGGAAGGATCCGACCCGGGTCCCGCGGGCCGGGCGGGACCCGAAGCCAGGGCCGGACGCTCTCCCCAGGCGCCCCGGGCACCCATGGTCAACCTGACCGCCCAGGAGACGGCCCTCCTGACGGCCATGGTGGACCGCCTCATCCCTTCGGACGAGCACGGCCCGGGGGCCGTGGAGTCGGGGGCTCTCCAGTACATCGACCGACTGCTCGGCGCACCCCTTTCCGAGGAGCGGGACGCGTACCGTACGGGGCTCGCCGGGCTGGACCGCTACAGCCGGTACTCCCGTGGCGCGCGCTTCACCGAGCTCGAGCCCGCGGTCCAGGATTCGGTCCTCCTCGATCTGGACACGGGAAGCGCGACGGGCTCCGGAGCGGGCTTCGGGGGAAGCTCGGCAGTCTTCTTCAACATGGTCAAGAACCACGTGTGGGAGGCCATGTTCGGCGATCCCCACTACGGTGGGAACCGCGACTTCGCCGGGTGGGACCTGGTGGGGTATCCCGGTCCCCGCCTGGGCGTCAGCGCCGAGGACCAGGCCCGCCTCGAGGCCGGCGAGCTCGAGCCCGTCCGCCGCTCGGCGTACGATTACTCCCGTTTCCAACGATGAGCCCCCGTTCCGGCGACGGCCGGGGCGTGCCGCCAGGAGTCCCGCGCTAGACCCATGCCGACCCAACTGAGAGGGACCGACGTCGTCATCGTTGGGATGGGAGCCGCCGGGGGCGTGGCGGCCCTCCCCCTGGCCGAGGCCGGGATGGACGTGGTGGGATTGGAAGCCGGAACGTGGCTGGATCAACGGGACTTCGCGCCCGACGAGATCCGGAACAACGTCCGGGACTGGCCCATGATCGTGAAGAAGACCCAGCAGGAGCGGCCCACGGTCCGGTCCACCCCCTCCGGGACGGCGAATCGGGTCGGCAGCCATCCCATGATGAACGCCGTGGGGGGAACCACCCTCCACTACTGGGCCCAGAGCTGGCGGCTGAATCCCTGGGACTTCAACGTCGTCAGCGAGACGAGGCGGCGCTACGGGGCGTCCCGCATCCCCAGCGGCTCCACGGTGGAGAACTGGCCCATCGACTACGAGGATCTCGAGCCCTTCTACGACCGCGTCGAGCGCGAGATCGGAATCTCGGGTAGGGCGGGGAACCTCCGGGGTGAGATCCAGGACGGCGGAAATCCCTTCGAGGGAGCGCGGGAGCGAGAGTTTCCCATGCCGCCCCTCCGCTGGACCGCGTTTCTCGAGCGCATGGCCGACGCGGCGACCTCGCTGGGCTGGACTCCCTTTCCCGGGCCCGCGGCCATCAACACCGAGCGCTACGACGGACGGCCGGGGTGCGTCTACCACGGGTTCTGCAACAAGGGTGGATGCCCCGTGGACGCCAAGAACGCCACCCACCTCAACACCATCCCCAGGGCTTTGGAGACGGGGAACCTGACGGTGGTGCCCCAGGCCCACGTGACGACCATCGAAGTGGACGGGGGCGGACGGGTGAGCGGCGTGAACTACGTCAAGGGCGGAGAGGAATACTTCCAGCCCGCCCGGGTCGTGCTCCTGGCCGGGTACACGTACGAGAACGTGCGAATGCTCCTGCTCTCCACGTCCCGGGCGTATCCCGACGGGCTCTCGAACAACCACGGGCAGGTGGGACGGCACTACTTCAGCCACCATCAGGGTGCACCGGTCCTGGCTCTCTTCCCCTACGACCTGAACGCGTGGTACGGCCTTCCGGCCCAGGGCGTGGCCGTGGACGACTGGGCCGACGACAACTTCGACCACTCGGGGGAGCGCTTCATCGGGGGCGGAAACCTCTGGGTCATGTCGGATCGCCGGCCCGTCAATGCCGCCGGGATGAGCACCTTCGGACGGGGGCGGGACTGGGGCTCGGCGTGGAAGGCCTTCATCAGCGAGAACGCGGATCGGTCCCACTACTCCTACATCCAGAAGACGACCCTTCCCTACGAGGACAACTTCCTGGATCTCGACCCCACCGAGACCGACGCCCTGGGCCTCCCGGTGATTCGCATCACCGGCGAGTACAAGGAGAACGAGCTCCGGATCGCCCACTTCACCCAGGAGAAGATGGAGCGATGGTACCGGGAGGCCGGAGCCATCGAGGTGATCCGGGGTGGGCTGGGAGGCACCATGGGCGCGTCGACCCACGCATACGGCGGGACCCGCATGGGAGACGATCCCGAGACCAATGTGGCGGACCGATGGGGCTTCTCCCACGAGGTGCCGAACCTGGGTTTCCTGGGTGGGTCGGTCATGGGCACCAGCGGCGCGCGCAATCCCACCCTCACCGTCCAGGCCCTCTCGTGGCGAACCGCCGGGCACCTCGTGGATTCGTGGAGGGACAGGGCGGAGTAGGGCGTCCAGCCGGCGGAACAGGAATCGCCGTTCCAGGAGGTCTTTCCAAGGAGGTCTGACCATGAGACGGACCATCTCCGTGCTCCTGCTCGTCTTCGGCGTCGTCGCTCCACCCCTCCTCCTTGTTTCGACGCCGGCCCTCGGCCAGGCCGAGACCTCCGCGGAGCTCCGGGAGCGGACCCGGGCCATCCACGACCGGGTCATCACCCTGGACACCCACACGGACATCGATCCGGAAGACTTCCTCGAGGGGCGGCCCAACTACACCACGAACCTGGAGGACACCCAGGTCGACATTCCGAGCATGGAGGAGGGGGGGCTCGATGCCGTCTTCTTCTCTCTCTATCAGGCGCAGCGACAGGACTTCACTCCGGAAGGGTACGCCCGGGCCTTCCAGACCGCCCTCGACAAGGTGGCCGCGGTGCGGCGCCTGACCACCGTGCTGGCCCCGGATCGGATCGGGCTGGCCGAGACCGCCGAGGAGGTGCGGCGGATCGCCGGCGAGGGCCGGCTGGTGGCCCTCATGGGGATGGAGAACGGGTACGGCCTGGGTGAGGATCCGGACAACCTGGAGGTCTTCGCCGACCTCGGCACGCGCTACCTCTCCCTCGTCCACAACGGCCACAACCAGCTGGCCGACTCCCACACCGGCGAAGCGGAGGGAGAGTGGCGGTGGGACGGGCTGTCGCCGCTGGGACGGGACGTCGTCGGCGAGGCGAACCGCCTGGGGGTCGTCCTCGACGTGTCCCACCCGTCCAAGCGGGCCAACCTCCAGACCATGGAGCTCTCACGGGCTCCGGTGATGGCCTCCCATTCCAGCGTCCGTGCCCTGGCGGACCACACCCGAAACATGGACGACGAGCAGCTCTTCGCCCTCCGGGAGAACGGCGGCGTGATCCAGATCGTCGCCTTCGACTCCTACCTGGTTCCGCCGGAGGACGAGCCGGCGACCGTGTCCGACCTGGTCGACCACGTCGACTACGTGGTCGACCTCATCGGCATCGACCACGTCGGCATCAGCTCCGACTTCGACGGGGGCGGAGGAATCGAGGGGTGGAACGACGCCTCCGAGACCTTCAACGTGACCCTCGAGCTGGTCCGCCGGGGCTACACGGAAGAGGAGATCGCCCGGATCTGGAGCGGGAACGTGCTCCGGGTGCTGAACGAGGCGCGGAGGGTCGCAGAGGAGATGTAGCCCTTCCCCCGCCCGTCCGTCTCCAGGGTGGACTTCCGTGGCCGACCATCTCCAGGGAAGCTCACCGAATGCGCGTCAATGCGCCTCTCGGTAGTGCTCCTCCAGGACGTCGCCTCCGAGATCCCCCGACCGGCTGCGCCATACCGAGTGGATGTGGTTGGCGTCGCCCTGGGTGTCGTCGTACTCGAAGATGAAATCGGGTCCCCGTAGCCGATAGTAGTGGGGCGCATCCTCCGCCACCTCCCCCATCCAGGCGAAGCTGAGCTCGTCCACCACGATCCGGCTCAGGTAGTCCCGGGAGATCTCGGGACGGTAGGTCGTCACCACCTCGTCGAGGATCTGCCGCACCATGGCCCGCTGGTCCGCATTCATCGCGCTCGCCGGAAGGCCGTCGGGCTGAATGGTCTCCTTCCAGTCGTCGAACTCGTCCGGATCTCTTCCCAGGGTCGTGGAGAGAATGTCGCTGGGCGGATCCTCCGAGATGATGGCGATTCGCCGCTGATCCGGTCCCATGGAGCGGACGAGCCGGAATCCGAGGTCCTCCTCCCGGGAAAGCACCCGGAATCCCGCCATGGGCCCGCTCCGGATCCGGGCCGGGTTCGAGCCCAGGAAGGACGGCGTCACGCTCAGGGTCCCGCCGGGAATCACCGAGATGTCGAGGGATACGTGGTGGCCTTCGAAGCGCCAGGCCCACGGCTCGTCTGCGGCGGGTCTTCCGAAGATGACCAGGGAGTAAGCTCCCACGTTGCGGGGAAGGGGAGTGGTCTCCAGCGCCTCCAGCACCTCCTCGAGCCGCATGATGTGGGTGACCTTCAGGTACCCCTTCACGCTCAGGGTGGCGGTGAGGAGGTCGTGGAGGAGCATCTTCTCCTCCGCGGTCATGTGCTGGATCTGGAGACCGGCCCGGGGTCGGGGAGCAGGACATCCTCTGCACCGTGTCGGACCACGAGGGGACGGGGACGCAGAAGATGCTCACCGAAACGGCGCCGGAAGGCTGATCCCTACAGCATATCGGAGGGATCGATCTCGGTGGCCGCCGCTTCGGGGCTCGTGCGGCTCGGGATGAAGTCGCCTGTGATCATGTCCTTGTAGGTCTGCCCCGGACCGACCATCGGGTAGACGCCGGCATCGGGGTCGATCATGACTTCCAGGAAGGCCGGGCCGTCGAACTCCACGAACTCCCGGATCACCGGCTCCACCTCGGACTTCCTGCTCAGCCTCCGGGCCCACGCAAACCCGTCGGCCTCGGCGGCCTTCACGAAGTCCTTCTTCCGCAGGGACTTGTCGCTGGCGGACAGTCGTCCCTTGAAGAAGAGCTTCTGCCACTGCTTGACCATGCCGTCGCCCAGGTTGTTGACGACCAGGACCTTCACGGGCAGGTCGTAGGTGGTGACGGTCTCCAACTCTCCCAGGTTCATGCGGATGCTGGCGTCGCCGTCCACGTCGATGACCATGCGATCGGGCCGGGCGAACTGGGCGCCGATGGCGGCGGGTAGCCCGAATCCCATGGTTCCCATGCTTCCCGACGTGAGCCACTGGCGGGGCCCGCGGAAGTCGAGGTACTGGGCGGCCCACATCTGATGCTGGCCCACTCCGGTGGCGATGATGGCGTCGCTGTCGGTGAGCTCGTTGATGGTCTCCAGGACGTGCTGGGGCTGGATGAGGTCGCTCTCCTCGTCGTAGCGGAAGGCGTACTTCTCCTTCAGCGTCCGGACTTCTTCCAGCCAGTGGTCCGGAGAGCCGGGGACGTTCCGCTCCCGGCCGTACTCGATGAGGCGGCGCAGGGCGTCGCCGAGCGGGCCGACGTGGTGCCAGTCGACGGACTTGACCTTGTGGATCTCCGACGGATCGATGTCGAAGTGGGCGATCGTCCGGGCACGGGGGGCGAAGCGCTCGGGATTGCCGGCCACCCGGTCGTCGAATCGCGAGGCCACGGCGATGAGGAAGTCGCAGTCCTCCACGGCGTAGTTCGCATACGCGGCGCCGTGCATCCCGAGCATCCCCATGGAGAGGTCGTCGGTGGTATCACACGCCCCGAGCCCCATCAGCGTCGTGACTATCGGAATGCGGAACGCCCGGGAGAAGGTACGAAGCTCCTCGGCGGCCTCGGCGCTGATCACGCCGCCCCCGGCGTAGATGAGGGGGCGCTCGCACGCTTCCAGGATGTCGAAGAACGCCGCGCACTCATGGTC
>JBKHJU010000092.1:0-6973 GCA_046537985.1 Longimicrobiales bacterium | reverse complement strand
CCGTTCACCGTCTCCGACCTCTCGTCCTGGGAGGGTCTCCGACGCCGGGCCGGGAACGATTTCGAGGACGTGGTCTTCGAGGAGCGGCCCGGAGGGCGGAGGATTCTGGAGGCTCTCGCATCCGCCGGCGGATCTCCAGCCCTCCTGTCGGGGAGCGGATCGGCCCTCTACGGCGTATTCGAGGCCGCGGGGGCGGCGGACGAGGCAGCCCACCGTCTGGCGGCGGGCTTTCCGGAGGCGAGGGTCCTGCGGACGACCACGCTCCCCGACTGGCACCCGATCCTCACGTCTTGAGCGGGGGGATCGGTACGAATACCTTCGGGCCGGACGCGGCCGGGTGCTTCCAGGGTGCAGTCACGGTGTTCCGACCCGTCGTTCGGCCACGTTCGTGGTGGCCCGTCGTCTAACGGCAAGACCCCGGCCTTTGGAGCCGGTAATCCAGGTTCGAATCCTGGCGGGCCAACTTCCTCCGAAGCCTCCTCAGGCCGCCGGAATCGCCATGTGGCGTCTGATCTTATTCCTGCCTCTGGCCGTCGCGACCCCGAGCGCGGACCTTTCGCGGGCGCCGATGGGCGAGTTCCGGGTCCAAGCTTCGAGCCCGCCTCCCGACTCCGCCCGTCTCCACGAGCGGGCCCGCCGCCTCCAGGACCGGTTCGAGACCCTTCGACGACGGGCGCTTCCCCGAACGTCCAGGGGAAATCCGTGGCGGGAGTGCGACGAGATCGTGGGCCGATTCTGCCTCTACTTCGGCGGTGACAGCGATTGGGAGCCGGTGCCCGACTCGCCGGAGGTGCTCCAGGCCCGAGGGGATCTGCTGGACAGCCTGACCCACATCGCCGGTGAGATTCCCGGCGACGGGTGGGTGGTCGGACAGCTCGTACAGTACCTCGGCGAGGAGGGGCGCTGGGGCGAGGCGCGGGAGTGGGTCGACGGCTGTGACGCCTGGGAGGGGAGCAGCGCCGACGTAGTTTCGGCGTTCGCCCGGGCCCGGCCCGGATGGTGGTGCCACGCCCTCCACGGCTTCGTCCTCCACCGCTCCGACCGGTATCCGGAGGCTCTGGCGGCCTTCGAGCGCGCTCTCGAGCGCATGCACCCGGACCGGAGGGAGCGGTGGCTCGACCCCGACGTCCTCCTGGACGGGGAGGCCGACGACGTCTGGGACGACGCCGAGCCGGGGGAGCGGTCCGCTCTCCGGGATCGGCTCTGGGCCCTCTCGGATCCCCTGCATCTCGTGCAGGGAAACGATCGCCTGACCGAGCACTACGCCCGGCACACCGTGTCGTGGATCCGGGAAGACGCCGAGAACCCGTACGGAATGTCGTGGGGATGGGATCTGGAGGAGCTCGTGGTGCGCTACGGGGCCGAGATGGGCTGGAACCGTACCACCACCCCCGCCGGAAGCCTCCGTCCCGCGAACATCGTGGGACACCACCACCCGGAGAGCCGCCACTTCCTCCCTCCGGGCCCGGCTCTGTCGGATCCCTTCGGGTTCGAGGGGCCCGGCTGGGTCGCCGATGCCGACCCCGAGGGCGGCTCGGGCGCCGACGAGGCCGCCACCGCCTACGCCCCGCCGTACGCCCCCGACCTCCGCTTCGAGCCCTTCCAGATCGCCCGATTCCGACGGGGAGAGGAGATGATCGTCGTTGCGGGATACCGGGTCCCTCCGGACACGACGCGGCCGGATCCGCCGGAAGGCGGGGCGGAGGCCATCGGCTCCGACGACGGGGACGAGTCGGGGGACGGGGCCCGGGAGGACGCCGATCTGCCGCGGGTCGACGGGGTCGGACCGCGCGATCTTGATTTTCGGGACGCGAGCCGCGTTCGGGCCGGGCTCTTCCTCTTCCGGGCCGACGGGGGCCTCGCGGGGAGCCCGGCGTACGAGCGTCGGCGGGGCGGCGCCGGGCCAGGGGACGACCCGACCCGGGAACGGGAGGCGTCATCGTCGTCCGGGGCCCTCCACCTGCGCGTTCCCATGGGCCGGTATCTGGTCAGCGTGGAGGCGTGGGACTCGACCGCGGCCCGGGCGGGTCGGTTCCGCCGCGGAATCGGACTGGAGCCCCTCCCTCCGGACGTGGCGGCCATCTCGGACCTCGTGATCCTGGAGGCTCAGGCGTCCCGGGGCTCATCCGCCGAGGACCGGAGCCCCGGCCGGACCGCCGACCCGACCGCCGATTCGACCCCCGACTCGACCTCCGACTCGACCTCCGACTCGACGCCCGACTCGACCCCCGGCGCGAGTTCGGGGCCCGCCGACCTTCCCCGGGACCTGGAGAGCGCCCTTCCCCTGGTCCGGCCGCTGGCGGAGCTGTGTCCGGGGGAGGACGTCGCGGTGGGGTGGGAGCTCACCGGCATCGGGTTCCGTCGCGAGGCGGTGGAGATGGGCCTCCGGCTCGGGAAGACGGACCGGGGCTTCTTCTCCCGGGTGGGCGATTTTCTGGGCCTGACCTCGCCGCCGGAGCCGTTGACCCTGGAGTGGACCGAGCAGGGGCCCGGAGAGCCCCGGCCCTTCTTCCGCTCGGTTCGACTCAGCCTTCCCCCGGAGATGGAGGCGGGGGCGTATCTGTTGGTCCTGGAGGCTCGCCTTCCCGGGCGGAATCCCCTGGAGACGGTGCGACGGGTGCGGGTGCCGGAGGACGGGGGGTGCGAAGGGGAGTGAGCCCGCGCGTCGTCCGGATCCGCCGCCGAGCGCGGCCTTCCGGCGTCGTTCGCGGTCCACGGGGCCGAGCCCGCTCCCCGCAGGCATCCTCTCCCCGGGGAGTGCCGTCGGTACCCGCCGGCCTTCCGTTGACTCGTCACCGCGGCGTTTCTAGCTTTGCAGGCTGTCGCCACCGCGAAGAATCGAAACGAGGCCGGGGACCCACACGGGGCACATGGACGACACCTTTCGGCGGGGACCGCTCCTCCTCATGGCGGGACGGGCGCATCCCTCCCTGGCCATGGAGATCGGCGAGATCCTGGGGAAGTCGTCCCAGTCGGCCACGCTGCGGAACTTCGCCGACGGCGAGATCTTCGTTCGCATCGATCGGAACGCCCGGGGGCGGGACGTCTTCATCGTCCAGCCCACCATCGCACCGTCGGACAACATCATGGAGCTGCTGCTCCTGATCGACGCGGCGAAGCGGGCCTCGGCGGCCCGGGTCACGGCCGTGGTGCCGTACTACGGGTACGGTCGTCAGGACCGGAAGGATCAGCCCCGGGTTTCCATCGCGGCCAAGCTCGTGGCCAACCTGATCACGGCGGCGGGGGCGGACCGGGTGGTGGGCATCGACTTCCACCAGCACCAGATCCAGGGATTCTTCGACATCCCGGTGGATCATCTGTACGCGGCGCCGGTGATCACGGGCTACTTCAGGGAGAAGCGGCTCGACGACCTGGTGGTGGTGGCGCCGGACGTCGGCTCGGCCAAGATGGCACGGGGCTACGCCCGCAGGCTGGACGCGACCTTCGCCATCATCGACAAGCGGCGGCCGGCGCCGAACGTGGCCGAGATCACCCACGTGGTCGGTGAGGTCGAAGGCAAGAATTGCATCGTCACGGACGACATGATCGACACGGGGGGAACGATGGCCAACGCCATCCGGGCCCTGAAGGAGCGGGGGGCCGAGCGCGTCTACGCCGCGGCGACCCATCCGCTCCTGAACGGAAGCGCGAAGGAGAGGCTGCAGGCGGCTCCCCTGGACGAGCTGGTGGTGACGAACACGATCCACGTGCCGGAGGAGCGCCGCTTCGAACGCCTGACGATCCTCTCGGTGGCCGAGCTCCTGGCTCAGGCCATCGAGTACATTCACACGAACGAATCGGTGAGCCAGCTCTTCGAGATCCACAGCGGCGAGGACTGAGGGACGGGAGGCTCGACCCCCTGACGGGGATCGTCGAGCTCCTTCCCAAGGCCTTCCGAAGCGAGGTCTCGAGGGGTCATCCCTCATTCGAGCAGGTGGAAGCACCATGACGGTAACGGCAGAGTTGAGCGCCAAGCGGCGCGAGGAGACCGGAAAGGGCGCCGCCCGGCGTCTTCGGGCGAATGGGCGGGTTCCCGGCGTGGTCTACAGCGGGACCATGGAGACCATCCCCATCTCGGTGGATGCCGGTGAGGCCGAGTATCTCTTCCGGTCGATCTCCGTGGAAAACACCCTGGTCGACCTGAAGCTGGAGTCCGAGTCCGCACCCTTCCGGACCCTGGTTCGGGAGATCCAGGCCCATCCGCACAAGCCCCAGCTCATCCACGTCGACTTCTACGTCATCACCGAGGGCCAGACCCTCGAATTGGAGATCCCCATCAACCTGAACGGGGTCCCCGAGGGCGTGCGGGAGTCGGGCGGCGTGCTCGAGCAGATCGTCCACGAGCTTCCGGTGGCCTGCGTGCCCGCCAAGATTCCCGAGTCCATCGAGATCGACGTCACGCACCTGGGGATGAACGAGGCCATCCACGTCTCGGACATCCAGCTGGGACCCGACGTCGAGATCCTCCTGGACCCCGAGCGGACCGTGTGCACGGTCGTGGCTCCGAAGGTCCTGGTCGTCGAGACCGAAGAAGAGGAGGAGGAGCTCGAGATCGAGCTGATCAGCGAGGAAGAGGCCGCCGAGATGACCGAGGAGGAGCTGGAAGAGGCCCGGGAGGCCGCCCGGGAAGCCCGGGAGGCAGCCGAGGAAGCGGGCGAGGAAGAAGAAGAGGAAGATTAGCCGGTGCGGGCGGAAGGTTCCTGGCCGAGAGTCCGCGGTTTTCGCCCTCTCGCCGGCGATGTCGACCAGCCTGACACCGCGCGATGAAGGTGATCGTGGGGCTTGGCAACCCCGGCCCCCGATACGACGAGACCCGTCACAACGTGGGCTGGTGGGCTCTGGACCGGATGGCGTACGACTGGGACTTCGGGCCCTTCGAGCGTGACGGGCAGATCGTGACGGTCCAGGGAAGGCTGGAGGGCGAGGACGTGCAGCTCGCCAAGCCCACCACCTACATGAACCGCAGCGGTGAGGCCCTGGGGTTCATGGCCGGCTACTCCCGGTCCGGGTTCGAGCTGGAATCGGACCTGATGATCGTGGTGGACGACGCCAGCCTGGACGTGGGTCGGATCCGGATCCGCGACCGGGGGAGCGCCGGCGGTCACAACGGCCTCAGGTCGGTGGAGCAGGCACTGGGGCGGGACGACTACACCCGGCTCCGGATCGGGGTCGGGCGCCGCCCCGACGACGTGGACATGACGGACTGGGTCCTCTCGGCGATGCCGCCGGAGGACGAGGAGACGATCCTGGAGCTGCTGCCGGAGGTGACCAGGGCAGCCGAGACGTGGATCGAAGAAGGTGTCGAAGCGGCCATGAATCGCTTCAACAAGTAGCATCCGGCGGGCCGACGAGCTCTCCAACGAGACGCTGGACCGCGGCGGGCCTCCGCCGCGTCGAGGAAAGCAAGCACACGCACATCGAATACAAAGGGACGACGAGCCCATGAGCGAGATGTTCATGAGCTGGACCGGGTGGGCCTGGGCGCTTGGCGTGCTGGGCCTGGTGATCGCGGCCGGCCTCTACCGATACGTGAAGGGCCAGGAGACGGGTGGTGACACCATGGTCGACCTGGCCGAGCAGATCCACGACGGGGCCATGGCCTTCCTCCGGAGGGAGTACACGATCCTCCTCGTCTTCGTCATCGTGGTGGCCGGGCTCCTCGCCTGGGCGACCACGGGGATGACGGCGGTGGCCTACGTGAGCGGCGCCCTCTGCTCGGGGCTGGCGGGCTTCAGCGGAATGAAGGCGGCCACCCGGGCCAACGTCCGGACCGCCGCCGCGGCCAACGACTACGGCCAGGGGAAGGCCCTGCGGGTGTCCTTCTTCGGGGCCGCCGTCATGGGGCTGAGCGTGGCGGCCCTGGGCCTGGTGGGCGTGGGCATCTTCTACCTGGTGTTCGCCTCGGGGGCCCAATCCGGAGACGCTGCCCTGCCGCGCTTCGCCGAGATCATCTCGGGCTTCGCCATGGGGGCGAGCACCATCGCCCTCTTCGCCCGTGTCGGCGGAGGGATCTACACCAAGGCCGCCGACGTGGGCGCCGACCTGGTGGGGAAGGTGGAGGCCGGGATCCCCGAGGACGACCCGCGGAATCCGGCCACCATCGCCGACAACGTGGGCGACAACGTGGGTGACGTGGCGGGCATGGGCGCGGACATCTTCGAATCGTACGTCGGCTCCATCGTTGCCACCATCGCCATCGGCGCCACGGCGCCGTACCTGGCCGACAGCGCCATGGAAGCCGTCGCGCTGCCCATCCTCACCGTGATGTTCGGGCTGGTGGCGTCGTTCGTCGGCGTCGCCATGCTGAAGACGCTGGAGCGCACGAATCCCGCCAGCGCCCTGCGGAACGTCACCTTCATCGCCGCAGGGCTCTATCTGGCGGCCATGTTCTTCGTGGTCCGCGCCCTGGATCTGCAGATGACCGACCCGGCCACGGGCGAGACCTTCTCGGCCATGGGTCCCTTCTGGGCCATCCTGGCCGGGACGCTGGTAGGCATCTTCATCGGGCTCTCCACCGAGTACTACACGGCGGCCAAGCCCATCCGGAAGATCGCCGACGCCAGCGAGACCGGGTCGGCCACCAACATCATCACCGGGCTGGCCGTGGGAATGCAGTCGACGGCCATCCCCCTCCTCCTCATCTGCGGCGCCATCTTCGTCGCCTTCGAGACCAGCGGCCTCTACGGCATCGGCATCGCAGCCGTCGGGATGCTGGCCACCGTGGGCGCGACCATGACGGTGGACGCCTACGGGCCCATCGCCGACAACGCCGGCGGAATCAGCGAGATGAGCGGGCTCGGCCCCGACACCCGGGCCATCACCGACTCCCTGGACGCCATCGGCAACACCACGGCGGCCATCGGGAAGGGCTTCGCCATCGGATCGGCGGCCCTCACCGCCCTGGCGCTGTTCAGCGCTTACGCCTCCCAGGTGGGGCTCCAGGCCGCCGGGATCAACCTGGTGGATCCCCTGG
>JBKHJU010000091.1:0-7009 GCA_046537985.1 Longimicrobiales bacterium | reverse complement strand
AGATGGGGTGGTCCGGAAATCGGTCGAAGACGCACAGCCCGGGCCGCCGGCCTCCCTTGCCCGATCCGGGACTTCGCATAGACTCCACGACGACCGCTTGCGACGAGGTCCACTCGTTCGAATCCCCCCAGGAGCCGTCGGCCGTGCCGCCCTTCGACCCCTCCGAAGCCGAGCCAACCGTCGGACCCGTCCTGGTCGAGCCCCTCCTTCGCGCGGTCGCCGAACGGGCCCTGGAGGAGGACCTCGCCGCCGGAGACGTCACGACCGATCTCGTGATCCCGGCCCGGGCCCGGGCCTCGGGGAGGCTCGTGGCGAGGGAGAAGGGAATCCTGGCGGGACGGGACCTGGCTCGAGCCGTCTTCGAGACGCTGGACGCCTCCCTGGCGATGGAGCTCGAGGTGGAGGACGGCGGGCGCTTGGAGCCCGGGCACACGGTCCTCCGCGTGGAGGGCTCGGCTCGGAGCATCCTTCGGGCCGAGCGTACCGCCCTGAACTTCCTTCAGCGTCTGAGCGGGATCGCCACCCTCACCGCCCGCTTCGTCGACGCGGTGGCGGGAACCGGAGCCCGGATCGTGGATACCCGGAAGACCACTCCCGGGCTTCGGGCTCTCGAGAAGCACGCCGTCCGCTGCGGAGGCGGATCGAATCACCGCTTCTCCCTCTCCGACGGCTTCTTGCTGAAGGACAACCACCGGGCGATCCTCCAGGCCGAGGGACGCCCGCTCGCCTCCGCCGTCCAGGGCGTTCGCCGACTCCTTTCCCACACGGTCCTGGTCGAGGTGGAGATCGACGACCCGGCCCGCCTGGAAGAGGTCATCGAAGCCGGAGCCGACGCCGTCCTGCTGGACAACTTCTCGGTAGCCGAGCTGCGAGCCGCGGTGGAAGAAGCCCGCGGTCGGGTGCTCCTGGAAGCTTCGGGCGGAATCACCCTGGAGACGGTGGCGGCGGTGGCCGAGACGGGGGTCGATCTCATCTCGGTGGGCGCCCTGACCCATTCGGCCCCGTCCCTGGACCTCGCCCTGGACTTCGAAGCGGCATGAGTCGGGGCGGAGGAGGACTGGAGCCCTGAGGGGGCGACGGGGTAGATTGTCGTGGCGCCCCATCCGAGAGGCAGCGTTCCGATCGTATTCCCGGAGACCGTCGACCACGCAGCGGTCCGATTCCCCAGCACGCGGACGGGACTGAATAGACCCATGTCTTCTGCAGCCCTGGAAGCCGAGACCTACGAGGAGATGTTCGGCATCCTCCGCGACCGGCTCGCCGACGTCGTTCCCGAGGTCGAGCTGGCCGCCAAGGCCGAGGTCGCCCTGGAGGTGAACCGCCTCAAGAAGGAGCGGGGCGCCGTCATCCTGGGTCACAACTACATGGAGCCGGCCCTATACCACTCGGTCTGCGACTTCACCGGCGACTCCCTGCAGCTCAGCCGGGAGGCGGCGAGGACCGACGGCGATCCCATCGTCTTCTGCGGCGTCCGGTTCATGGCCGAGACGGCCAAGATCCTGAGCCCGGACCGGACGGTCCTTCTGCCGACCCCCAAGGGGGGATGCTCCCTGGCGGAATCCATCACGGCCGAGGACGTTCGTAAGCTGAAGGAGCGGTATCCGGGAGTCCCGGTGGTCACATACGTGAACACCTACGCCGCCGTGAAGGCCGAGAGCGACGTCTGCTGCACCTCCAGCAACGCCGCGAAGGTGGTCGAGTCCCTCGACTCGGACGTGGTCATCATGCTTCCCGACGAGTTCCTGGCCCAGAACGTGGCCCGGGAGACGGGAAAACGGATCCTCTTCCCCTCCGTGGGCCGCAACGGTGGAGCCGACGGGAACGGTCCTTCGGGCCCCGAGGCCGACGCGGGCGGAAACGGCCGCGGAGCCGTCGCCGGGAGCGCCGGTGACACCTCCGTCGCTCCCGGCGCCGGCCTGGGCGAGCCGGAGGACGTGGATCCCGACTACCAGATGATCGGCTGGAGGGGCCGCTGCGAGGTCCACGACAAGTTCACGACCCATGACGTGGCCAACGTCCGGTCCCAGTTCCCCGACGTCATGGTCCTGGCCCATCCGGAGTGCAGCCCCGAAGTGGTGGATGCGGCCGACTTCTCCGGCAGCACGTCGGCCATGATCCAGGCCGTCCAGGAGTCCAACGCCGCGCGCTACCTCCTTCTGACCGAGTGCTCCATGGGGGACAACATCGCCGCCGAGAATCCGTCGAAGGAGATGGTGCGGCTCTGCTCGGTCCGGTGCCCCCACATGAACGAGATCACCCTGGAGGACACCCTGGAAGCCCTCCGCCGGAACCGCTACCGCATCGAGGTGGACGAGGACGTCCGGGTGCGGGCTCTGGGAGCCCTGGAGCGGATGCTGGAGATCGGCTGAGGATCCTCCCCGGGGGTTTCTACCGGGGATTCGTCGACGCAGTGTCCCCCGGGGTATCGGTCGTGTCCGTGGGCGCTCCCGTCGTGTCGCCGTCGGCCCTCGTCGTGTCCACGACCGAATCCGCCGGCTGCCGTCGACCGCCGTCGAGGAATCCCCGGAGGAGGCCCTCGGCTCGATCCTCGAGCTCTCGTCGGGCCTCTTCGGCCTCGTCGCGGGCCCGGGCTTCGGCGGCCTCCCGCTCGGCCCGGATTCGCTCGGTCACCGTGTCCCGCGCGGCGTCCGCTCGCTCGGCCACGGTGTCGCGCGCCGCGTCGAGCCTCGCCCGGGCCGTGTCCCGGACCTGATCCACGGACTCACCGACGACCTCCCCGATGGCCCCGCCCACGGCACCGGCCAGCGACGACCGGGGAGAGAGCTCGGGATCGGACAGGGTTCCCCGAACGGCGATGCCGATCCCGAGCCGGGACGCCCCGTCTCCTCCAGCGCCCCCTCCCCCTCCCGTGAGACGCCCGGCCACGGCGCCGAGGAAGCCGCTCTCCTGCAGGGCCAGGGAGTCCAGGCGACTCGATGCCAGGGAGAGGCCCAGCTCCAGGTCCAGGGAGCCGTCCAGCCCGACGGCCCCGCCGAAGGCGAGGGGGCCCAGGTCGGTGGTCATCTCCGACTCGACGAAGCGGACCGCGGGACCTTCCACCTGCATCCGCGCGCTCCAGCGCTGGATGGTGGGTGAGGCGAGGCTGGCCACCGAAAGGACCCGCGAGAGCGCCCGGGTCAGGGGGGTCTCCTCCAGCCGCCCGTCCCGGAGAGCCGAGGTGGAGCCTCCGCTCACGGTCCCGGGAACGGGAAGCATCTGTCGATCCATCTCCCCGGCCACGTCCAGGTCCAGGTCGAGGAGCCCGGACACGTGGCGCCCCAGGGGAGAGGTCGCGGCCAGGAAGTCCCCTCCCCGAATGCCCCGGGTCCGCAGGGTCATGGAGAAGGGCTGGGTGTCCGCACCGCCGACGCCCATCTGAACCCCCGTCGTCACCTCTCCTCCGTACAGGGTGAATCGGCTGTCGGTGACCGCCACCAGGCTGGGTGAGAAATCCAGGGCGGCTTCGACGTCTTCGAGGCGGAACGGAGTCGAGATCACCGTGTCGAGAGCGATTCGAACCCGGCCCGCCGCGGGAAGCGAATCCGGTAGCGAGAGTCCCTTCTCGGTCGCCCAGTCCTCGGCGGTCCGTCCCCGGAGGGCTCGCCCCCCCATGCGGGCGAAGGCGAGCTGCCCGTAGGTCACGGTCGTGTCGCCCCGGGCCGGGAGGAGCCGATCCAGGTCCAGGCGGGTCCCGGAGACGTCGGCGTCGAGCCGGGGGACGACCTCACCTTCGGGTCCCAGGATTCCAAGGGGGCCGACGACGGATCCGGAGACGGTGAGCCGATCCTCACCCAGGGCCAGGACGACGTCCTGCCAGGATGCCCGATCTCCCGTGAAGCTCACCCGCGCCGAATCCACGGCCAGGGGCACCCCCATTCGAGGCTGCGCGAATCGGATCCCCACGGCGTCGACCCGTCCGTCGAGGGTGGTCCGGTAGGGCTCCCTCCCGGTGCCCGCCAGCTCCAGGTCGGCGCCCACGGTCCCGGCCAGCTCCGTCTCCTCGGGGAGGTTGGCGAGGACGGCTGCCTGGACCAGGTCGGGTCGGGCCGTGACCGAGAGCTGGAAGCTCAGCACAGAGTCGGGGGACAGGGTGCCGTCGACGCCGAAGGGGCCGCCGAGGGCCGATCCACGGACGCCCTGGACCGCCACCCCGTCCTCCCGCACGTCGAGGACGCCTCCGATGTCCTGGGCCAGGATGCGATCGGAGCGATCCACGAAGCCCACGTCCTGGAGCCGGATCCGGCCCCGGACCAGGGGCCGCTCCTCGGGCCCGACGGTTCCCCGGACCCGGAGATCCACGGCCAGGGTCCCGGTGCCGCGACCGGGAATCGCGGCCGCGGCCGAGTCGGGGATGAGCTGGAAGATCCCGGGGATGGAGAGGCTTTCCGACTCCAGCGCCAGATCGACCGCTCGCGCCGGCTCCTTCAGATCCTCCATCCGACCGCTCATCGCCAGCTCGGCGCCCCCGAGGATCACGGCGCCGTCCCGGATCTCCACCCAATCGAACTCCTCGCCGGCCGACGCCGCAGCCCGAAGTCCCGGGCCGTCCAGAACCAGGGGATCGGACCCGAGGGCGGGATGGCTCAGGGCGACACGCTCGCTGCCGGCTCTCGCCTCACCCGTCCACTCCCCCGCGGTCGCGGCTCGCTCCACCGAGGCGTCGGCCTCCAGCCCGACCAGCTCGAAGCGCACGGTGTCCGGAAGGCTCTCGTACGTGAGGTCAGCCCCCCGAACCCGAATCTCCCGGACGGCCAGCTCGAGAGGGGAGCCCTCCTCCGCCGGCTCCACTTCCCGGGCTTCAGGCACCAGGTCCCCGTAGTTGGAGACCCGCTGGTCGTTCACCGCCAGGTGCACCCGGGGATCGTCGACCCGGACCTCGTCCACCCGGACCCGGCCCCGGAAGAGGGGAAGGATGGCCACCTCGAGGCGGACCCCCTCCACCCGGGCCAGCGGCGGACCCTCGAAGTCGGGCAGGTTGCCCACCTCGACCCGCCGGAGCTCGGCGGCGAGCGTGGGAAAGATCCGAACCCGGGCTCCCTCGAGGTCCACGGGCCGATTGAGCGCCGCCTCCATCCTGGGCTCGACCCAATCCGAGAGGGTCTCGGGATCGACGAGGAAGTTGACGATGAGGGCGGCGACGCCGTACACGGCGACGAGGACGCCGAGGATCCCCGCGACGACGAGTCCGATTCTCTTCACGTTGGAATTCATGCCCATACCCGCTCAGGAAGCGGCATCCCGGGACACCGGCTCCTCCGCCGATTCGTCCTCCGTCTGCTCCTCCGAGGCACCGGATGCATCCGGCTCCTCCGCGGCGTCTTCGGTCCCGTCCTCGGCGTCCCGGTCCTCGGGCCTTCCGTTCAGGATCTCGAGGACCGCCTTCCCGCTGACCTCCTCGTCGTCGATCAGCCGGGACGCCAGGCGGTCCAGGGCGTCGCGATTCTCCGACAGGACCGAGCGGGCCCGCTCGTAGGCCTCGCTCACGATCTTTCGGACCTCCTCGTCCACCTCCCGGGCCGTCTCGTCGCTGTACTCCCGCTGCTGGGCGATCTCCTCGCCGAGGAAGACCTGCTCCTTGGCCCCACCCGGCGAGATGGGTCCGATCTTCTCGCTCATGCCGAAGTTCAGCACCATTCTCCGGGCGAGCTTCGTGGCCTGGCGCAGGTCGTCCTCCGCCCCGCTGGTGGCCGTGTCGAAGACCAGGTCCTCCGCGGCCCGCCCCCCCATCATCACGGCGAGGCGATCCAGCATGTATTCCTTCTGATAGATGTAGCGCTCCTCCTCCGGAAGCTGCTGGGTCACTCCCATGGCCCGGCCCCGGGGGACGATGGTGACCTTGTGGAGGGGATCGGTGTTGGGAAGGGCCACCGCCACGAGGGCATGGCCGGACTCGTGATAGGAAAGGAGCTCCTTCTCGTCGTCGCTCAGCGCCATCCCCTCCCGCTCCAGGCCCATGAGCACCTTGTCCCGGGCCTTCTCCATGTGCTCGCGGGTGATCTTCTCTTCGTCGTTCTGGGCGGCGATCAGGGCCGCCTCGTTGAGGAGATTCTCCAGGTCGGCCCCGCTCAGTCCCGGCGTGCCCTGGGCGATCTCCTCCAGTTCCACCTCCGGATCCAGGGGCTTGTCCTTGGCGTGGATGTTGAGGATCTCCAACCGCTGATCGGCGGTGGGCAGGTGGACGGTCACCCGGCGATCGAAGCGTCCGGGCCTCAGCAGGGCGGGATCGAGGATGTCGGGCCGGTTCGTGGCGGCGATGACGATGACGTCGGTGGTGGGCTCGAAGCCGTCGAGCTCCGAGAGGAGCTGGTTCAGGGTCTGCTCCCGCTCGTCGTGGCCGCCGCCGAGACCGGCGCCCCGCTGGCGTCCGATGGAGTCGAGCTCGTCGATGAAGATGATGCTTGGAGACGTCTCTTTCGCGTTTTCGAAGAGATCCCGGACCCGCTTCGCTCCCACGCCCACGAACATCTCCATGAAGTCCGAGCCGGTGATGCTGAAGAACGGCACCTCCGCCTCGCCGGCCACGGCCCGCGCCATGAGGGTCTTTCCGGTGCCCGGCGGTCCCACCATGAGAACCCCCTTGGGGATGTCGGCACCCAGCCGGTGGAATCGCTCCGGCTCCTTCAGGAACTCGATGACCTGCTGCAGCTCCCGCTTTGCGCCCTGGGCGCCGGCCACGTCGTCGAAGGTGGTCCCCTCGGCCTCCTCCTTGTCGTACAGCTTGGCCCTGGACCTTCCGATGTTGAGCATCCCCCGACCCTGCTGTCGGGCCCGCTGCAGTACCGCCCACCCCAGGAAGAGAAGGAGGGCGAACGGAAGGACCATCCAGAGGATCGGCCACCAGGAGCCGTCTCCTTCCGGTCGGGCCCGGACCTGGACCTCCCGGGCCTCGAGCTCCGACATCAGCTCCTCGCCCGCGAACGGTGGGACCAATGTGGAGAACTCTTCGTAGCGGGCCGTGTCCCCTTCCTCCCCCACTCGCGTCACGGGCTCCCGGAGAACTCCCCGGATC
>JBKHJU010000090.1:0-7052 GCA_046537985.1 Longimicrobiales bacterium | reverse complement strand
ACCTGGGTCCCGATGAGATGGAAGAGTTTCTCCGGAGCATCGGGGAGGGGAGCGGCGGGAGCTCGGCGGGAGCGCGGGGCGCCCTCGAAGGGGCGAGGTGGCAAGGCACGGGCGAGGGATTCGTGGTGGAGGAGACCGAGGGAGACACGCTGGTGGGCTTCGCGGCCTATCGCCGGCTGGAGGGGATCGGCGCGAGCGCGGGCGGGGACGAGGGGCAGGACGGAGGGCACCATCGACACGCCGCCGTCACCCTCGCCGTGGCCCCCGGCTGGCGGGACCGGGGGATGGGCCACCTCCTCCTCGAGCGGATTGCCCGGATGGCGGCGAGCCGGGGAGTGCGACAGCTCCGGGGCACGGCCGCCAGGGGGAATCGTCCGGTCCTCGACCTGTTTCGGGACAGCGGCCTGGACGTCGAGCGGGAGGAGACGTCGGACGGGGTGACGTTGACCGTGGACCTCAGCCGGGCCATCCCGGAGCGGGAGCACCCGGAGGACATCGCCGCCGCCGCCTTCGCCGCGGCCTCCCTCCGGCCCCTCTTCCGGCCCAGGTCCGTGGCGGTGGTGGGCGCTTCCCGGGAGCCGGGGAGCGTGGGGCACCGGATCCTGGCGGGTCTCCTGGACGCCGGCTTCCAGGGCACGGTCTACCCGGTCAATCCCAACGCCGATCACGTGGCCTCCATCCGGGCGTGGCCGTCGGTCACGGCCATCGACGCAGACGTGGAGCTGGCGGTGGTGGCCGTTCCGGCCGGGGTCGTGCCCTCGGTGGTGGCGGACTGCGCCGACGCCGGCGTGGAGGGGCTCATCGTCATCAGCGCCGGATTCGCCGAGACCGGCGAGGAGGGGAGGGAGCGGCAGGCGGCCCTCCTGGAGCAGGTCCGGAAGCACGGGATGCGGACCGTGGGACCCAACTGCCTGGGGCTCCTCCACACCGATCCCTCGATCCGGCTGAACGCCTCCTTCGCCCCCCGGATGCCTCCGGAGGGCTCGGTGGCCCTCTGCTCCCAGAGCGGCGCCCTGGGCATCGCCATCATCGCCCTGGCCCGGCGGCTGGAGCTGGGGCTCTCCTCCTTCGTCAGCGTGGGCAACCAGGCCGACGTGGCCGCCGACGATCTCCTGGAGTACTGGGAGGAGGATCCCGGCACCGACATCCTCCTCTTCTACCTGGAGTCCTTCGTCCGTCCCCGGCGCTTCGCACGGATCGTCCGACGGGTGGGACGCTCCAAGCCCATCGTCGTGGTGAAGTCGGGCCGGAGCGAGGCCGGGGGTCGGGCGGCGGGATCCCATACGGCGGCCCTGGCCGGCTCCGACGTCGCCGTCGAAGCCCTCTTCGATCAGACCGGAGTCATCAGAGCGGGAACCCTGGAGGAGATGTTCGGCATCGCCCGCGGCCTGGCCACCCAGCCCCTTCCCCGGGGCCGCTCCTTCGGCATCGTGACGAACTCGGGCGGTCCGGCCATCCTCTGCGCCGATGCCCTCGAGGCCGCCGGGCTCGTCGTCGAGCGCCTTCCGGCCGAGACCCGAAAGGAGCTGAGCTCCTTCCTTCCGTCGGCGGCCTCGAAGCAGAACCCGGTGGACATGATCGCCTCGGCGGGCCCCGAGGAGTATCGGAAGGCTGTGGAGGCGGTGCTGTCCTGCGACGAGGTCGACGGGCTGGTGGTCATCTACACCCCGGTGGGGATGTTCGACACGGTGACGATCGCCGAGGCCGTGGCGGCGGGAGTGCGTGCGGCTCGAGTCGGCGGGGGTGGGAATGTCGAGGGCGGGAAGGATTCAGACGGCGCCACGGGTGGGGCGGGGAACGGCGCGGCCGTGGCCGCGGCGCTCAAGCCCGTCTACGCATCGATCGTCGGGGGGGACGAGCAACGCTACTCCCTGGGCACCGATCCCCGCATCCCCGTCTTCACCTTCCCCGAGGAGATCGGCAGGGTGGCCGGGGCCGCGGTGCGTTACGCCGAGTGGGCGGGCTCGGATCCGGGAGCGTTCCCCGAGTTCGCCGATCAGCGGCTGGACGAGGCCCGCTCCCTATGCCGGGCCGCCCTGGACGAGCGGGGGGAGGGGTGGCTTTCGGTGGACGAAGCCCGGACGCTCCTGGAGACGGCGGGGCTGACCGTGGCCCCGGGTGGAGTGGGGCGCTCGGCGGACGAGGCGGTGGAGATCGCCCGGGAGGTGGGATTTCCCGTGGCGGCCAAGCTCGCCTCCATCCAGATCACCCACAAGACGGACCTGGGAGCCGTGAAGCTGGACCTGGAGGACGAGGACGCCGTGCGGAGCGCCTTCTCCGAGATCGAGGAGATCCTGGAGCGGGAGGGGAAGAAGGGGCAGACGGAGGGCGTCCTGATCCAGCCCATGCTCGAGGGCTCGGTGGAGGTCATGGCGGGGATGAGCCAGGATCCGGTCTTCGGGCCAATCGTCGCCTTCGGCCTGGGCGGGATCCACGTGGAGGTCCTCCGGGACGTGGCCTTCCGGGTCGCCCCCCTCACGGACCGGGACGCCCGGGAGATGGTCCGGGAGATCCGGGGCTGGCGGCTCCTCCAGGGGTACCGGGGGCACCCCGAAGCCGACGTGGAGGCCCTGGAGGACGCCCTCCTTCGGCTTTCCCTCCTGGTGGACGCCGTGGAGGAGATCCGGGAGCTGGATCTGAACCCCGTCTTCGCCCTGGAGCCCGGTGACGGCTATCGGATCGCCGACGCCCGGATCCGGGTGAAGGCTCGATGACGGACTGGCACGCCCTTTCGGTCGCCGACGCCCTCGGGGAGCTCGAGACGGACCGGGAGGGGCTCGAGCGTCCCGAGGTGGAGCGACGGATCGAAGAGGTGGGGTCGAACCGGATCCGGAGCGAGGAGGAGATCTCCCGGCTCGAGATCTTCATCTCCCAGTTCCGGGACTTCCTGATCTACCTCCTCCTCGTGGCCGCCGCCATCTCGGTGCTGGTGGGCTTCCTTCCGGGCTCGGAGCCGCACTACACCGACGCCGTCCTCATCGTCCTGATCCTCCTGGCCAACGGGGTCTTCGGATTCGTCCAGGACTACCAGGCGGAGAAGGCGATCCAGGCCCTCCAGGAGCTGTCCACCCCCGACGCCACCGTGATCCGGGAGGGAGAGAAGAGGGAGATCCCCTCCGAGGAAGTGGTGCCGGGCGACATCCTGGTCCTCGAGGCGGGAGACCGGATCTCCGCCGACGCCCGTCTCATCGAGGTCCAGAGCCTGGAGACGGTCGAGGCGGCCCTCACCGGCGAGAGCGGGAACGTCACGAAGCACGCCGAGCCCCTGGACGCCTCGGCCTCCCTCCCCGAGCGGGCCAACATGGCCTTCATGAACACGAACGTCGTGAAGGGGAGGGGAAGAGCCGTGGTGGTGGCCACCGGGATGCAGACCCGGGTGGGGGGGATCGCCGGCGAGCTCGAGGAGGCCGAGGACCGTCCGACCTCGTTCCAGGAAGAGGTGAACCGCCTGGGCAAGCGCATCGGGATCCTGGTCCTGATCCTCATTGCCGTCCTCGCCCTGATCCAGATCATCTTCACCGAGGCCGACCTCGTCGCGGTGGGGCTCGTGGCCGTGACACTGGCCGTGGCCGCGGTCCCCGAGGGGCTCCCGGCGGTGGTGACCCTGACCCTGGCCCTGGGCGCCCGGCGCATGCTCTCCCGCAACGTCCTGGTCCGACGCCTTCCCGTGGTGGAGAGCCTCGGGTCGGTGGACGTCATCGTCACCGACAAGACCGGCACCCTGACCGAGAACCAGATGACGGTGGAGCGCCTCTGGTTCTCCGGCGAGACGTACGCCGTCTCGGGATCCGGCGTCGACGAGGAAGGACAGTTCTACCGGAGTGCCGAGTCGGAGGAAGGAGACGCTCGCGAGGAGGGTGCCGAGGCCGGTAAGGGCGAAGAGGTCGATCCCGAGGTCCTGCGTCCCCTCCTCTTCTGCGGGGTGGTGGCCAACGACGCCGAGCGGGCACCGGAACACGAGGAGCGGGATTTCTTCGGCGATCCCACCGAGGTGGCCATCCTGATCTCGGGATCGAAGGCCGGGATCGTGAAGCCTGCCGAGGACGAGCGCATCCACGAGATCCCGTTCACCTCGGAGCGGAAGCGGATGACCGTGGTGCATGCTCCGCCCGACGACGAGGGGGTCGACGACAGCCGACCGGGCGGACCGGTGGCCTACATGAAGGGAGCGCCCGAGGTCGTCCTCGACTGCTGCGACCGGATCCTCGTGGACGGCGAGGAGGTCGAGCTCACCGAGGAGCGGCGGGAGGAGATCCTGGAGCGGAACCGAGGCTTCGCCGGCGAGGCCTACCGGGTTCTCGGATTCGCCCGGAAGGAGCTCGGCGGTGTGGACGTCGGCGGGGGAGGAGATTCGGAAGACGGCTCTGGAGGGGATCCGGGCGCCGGCTCGAGCGGGGCCGACGAAGAGATCGAGACGGGGATGGTCGTCCTCGGCCTCCAGGCCATGATCGATCCGCCGCGACCCGAGGTGGAGCAGGCCGTGGCCGACTGCCGGAGCGCGGGGATCCGGGTGGTCATGGTCACCGGCGACAACCTGGAGACGGCCAAGTCCGTGGGCGAGGAGGTCGGCTTCGATCCGGACGGGGCTCGCACCGGCTCCGAGGTGGAGCAGCTGGACGACGACGAGCTGGGCCGGGTCGTGGAAGAGGTGGAGATCTTCGCCCGCGTGGCGCCCGGTCACAAGGTGCGCATCCTTTGGGCCCTCCAGGAGCACGGCTACCGGGTCGCCATGACGGGCGACGGGGTGAACGACGCCCCCGCCCTGCGCAACGCGGACGTGGGGATCGCCATGGGGATCCGGGGCACCGACGTGGCCCAGGAGGCGTCCGACATGATCCTCCGGGACGACAACTTCGCCAGCATCCGGAACGCGGTGGCCGAGGGACGGGGCATCTTCGACAACATCCGGAAGTTCGTGAACTTCCTCCTCTCGGCGAACGCCGGGGAGGTCTTCATCGTCTTCCTCGGAGTCGTCCTCGGGGCCGCCTTGTTCCCGGACACCTTCGCCGCCCAGAGCGAGGCCCTGATCCTGACCCCGGTCATGCTGCTCTGGATCAACCTGGTCACCGACGGGCTCCCGGCCCTGGCCCTCGGGGCCGACCCCATCGCCGAGGACGTGCTCCAACGCTCGCCCCGCTCGAGCGCCGAGGGGGTCCTGGACCGGACCACCCTGGCCTCCACCCTGTCCATCGCGATCCTCATGACCGTGATCGGACTCTTCCTCTTCCTCCACGAGGTGGCCCGGTCCGGAGAGCTGATCGTGGCCCAGACCCTCCTCTTCACCTTCATCGTTTCGGTGGAGATGGTGATCATCCAGGTGATCCGGGAGCGGTTCAACGCGGGGTTCCTCTCGAACCGGTGGTTGCTGGCCGCCGTGGCCTCGTCCTTCGCCCTCCAGCTCCTGGTGCTCTACACGCCTCTGAGGCGCTTCTTCGAGGTCGTCGCCGTCTCGGCGGAAGGGTGGACCCGGATCGGAGCGGCCTTCACCGCCTTTCTCATCCTGAACGTGGTCGTCCTCCTCGTGGTGCCACGCTTCCGGCGAGCGTGGGGGGGAGGAAGCGCCGGAAGGGCCGACAGGTAGGGCAGGGCGGGCCGGAAGCCGACGGGGCGCCGACGGGGGAAGGACCGCCTCCCGCGCGGTTGGCGAAGGGTTTGGAGGGCAGGGCTCGGATTCTATACTTTTCAGTGCTACGGCGCGGACCGTCCGTGGCGGCTCGGGGTTTCCTGAGGAGGACGTCCGCGCCATCCCATGCAGGCATCGCGTGAAAGGCAATGTGCCCCCGGGGCGGCCGGGAGATGCGTTCATCATAGGAGCGGAAATGGCAGCGAATTCGTCGGACGGAAGCGACAGAAGCGAGACCCTCACCGTCACCGACAATCGAACGGGGCGGACCTACGAGATCCCGATCCACGAAGGCGACGTCATCAGCGCCATGGATCTCCGGGAGATCAAGGTGGAGGAAGACGACTTCGGGATGATGTCGTACGATCCGGCGTTCAAGAACACCGCCTCGACCCGGAGCGAGATCACCTACATCGACGGGGCGAAGGGTATTCTCCAGTACCGTGGCTACCCCATCGAGCAGCTCGCGGAGCGGGCCAGCTTCCTCGAGGTCGCCTACCTGGTGCTGACGGGTGAGCTGCCCAGCGCCGAAGAGCTGGACGGGTGGGTCCACGACATCACCTTCCACACCTACATCCACGAGAACGTCACGAAGCTCCTCGACGCGTTTCGCTACGACGCGCACGCCATGAGCATCCTGATCAGCTCCGTGGCGGCGCTGTCCACCTTCTATCCCGAGGCACGGGAGGTCGACGACCCGGACAACCGATGGGTCCAGATCCAGAGGATCGTGGCCAAGATGCCCACGCTGGCGGCCTTCGCGTATCGGCATCACCGGGGGCTTCCCTACGTCTACCCCGAGAACAAGTTCTCCTACACCGGGAACTTTCTCAGCATGCTCTTCCGGATCGGCACCTCCGAGTACAAGCCGAACCCGGTCCTGGAGCGGGCCCTCGACGTCCTCTTCATCCTCCACGTGGATCACGAGCAGAACTGCTCCACGACGACCATGCGGACCATCGGGAGCTCCCTCCCGGATCCGTATTCGGCCCTGGCTGGGGCCATGGGCGCGCTCTACGGGCCCCTCCACGGCGGAGCCAACGAAGCGGTGCTCCGCATGCTCAAGCGTATCGGCTCCACCGACGACATCCCCGACTTCATCGAGTCGGTGAAGAATCGCGAGGAGCGCCTCATGGGCTTCGGACACCGGGTCTACAAGGCGTACGACCCCCGCGCCAAGATCATCAAGCGGACGGCGGACGAGGTCTTCGAGGTCACGGGTCGCAATCCGCTGTTGGACATCGCCCTGGAGCTGGAGAGGATCGCGCTGAACGAGGACTACTTCGTGGAGCGGAACCTGTATCCGAACGTCGACTTCTACTCGGGCATCATCTACCAGGCCATGGGCTTTCCGGTGGAGATGTTCCCGGTGCTCTTCGCCATCCCCCGGAGCGTGGGCTGGCTGGCCCAGTGGCAGGAGATGTTGGAG
>JBKHJU010000089.1:0-7089 GCA_046537985.1 Longimicrobiales bacterium | reverse complement strand
GTGTGGGAGCGCTGGTCCACCACCATGGAGTGGTGGCTGACCTTTCCGGGGATCCGGGCCTGGTGGGACATGAAGCCGACTCCGTTCAGCGCCAGCTTCTCGGAGTGCGTGGAAGGCTTCCTGGCCCGCACCCCCACACGGAAGGACGGGGCCGGGCCGTGGCAGAGCCTCCTGGACGCGGCCCCGGAGGTGCCCCGGAGGCTCGAGGGGCTGGAGATGGAGGGGCGCCGGGCGCGATAGCCCCGGGCGGTCGAGGAGAGACGGAGCGTTCGAAGGCTCGACGCCCGCCGGGCACGGGGGGCCGGGAGGGGCGCCGCGTCAGCTCGTCCCGTCCAGGAGCGCGATGACCAGCCCCATGCGGAGCTTCGGCTGGAACCAGGTGGACTTGGGAGGCATGAACTGTCCCTGCCGGCAGACCTGGATGAACTGCTCCATCGTCACCGGCGGGAGGGTCACGGCGTAGGCGAACTCCCCGGTGTCGACCCGTTCCTTCAGGTAGTAGGCGTCGCGATCGCCTCCTACGAAGGTCAGGCGATCGTCCCGGGGATCCTCGATGCCCAGGACGTCGTCGAAGAACAGATCCTGGACGATCTTCGAATCCACCGCCTCCACCGCGCTCTCCGGGTCGTACGTGCCCTCCCGGGGCGTCAGGCGGAACCAGCGGCCGCCGACGTAGAGCCCGATCTCGTGGGTGACGGAGGGCTGGAAGGCGTCCACCCCCTCGAGCTCGTCGACCTCGAAGTTCTCCTCCAGGGCGTGGACCAGCTCCGAAGCGGCCATCCGGGGACGCTCCACCAGACGGTTGTACGGGGCGAGGCCCATGCGGTCGGAGGGGAAGACGACGGCCAGGAATCCGTCGAGGCCGAGTGCCGCGGCGGCCGCGCTCCGGTGGTTTCCGTCGGCGACGTACGCCCGGGGCTCGCGGGCCAGGGCCGACACCAGCCCTCCCTGCGCCGCCGAATCCTGCACGAGCCAGACGCGGTGGGTGCACCCCCGCTCGTCGGTCGCGTGGTAGTCCTCGTCGTGAGCGTCGGCGTACGCCCGGAGCACCTTCTCGAGGCGCTGCTCCCCGTCCTCCACCGCCAGGTTCACGGTGCCGACGAAGGCGTCCGTGGCCCGTATGAGACGGGCCCGTCCTTCGGCCTTCTTCTCACGGATTCCTTCGTTCCGGACGATGCTCCCCTCGGGGTTCCCGGCGGTCCGGATCTCCCGGGTCGCGGCCATCCCGCCGAGCCCGATCTGTCGAGCTCCGTCCCGGTGGGGATCCCGGATCTCGTAGACGAAGAGCACGTCTTCGACCACCCGGGTCCTGGGGTCGTCCGCGAGCTGCTTCAGGTTCTCGGCGGCCCGCTTCAGGGCTTCGTCGGAGTCCTGCTCCAGCATGTCGTCCGGAGAGGGGACGGCACAGTGAGCCATGGTGATCCGCAGGATGCACTCGGGGCGCTCCTGGATGACCTCGAAGACCTCGTGGTCGCCCTGGAACTCGTCGTAGTTGGGAGCGGAGACGCTCTCCGCCGCTTCCGTGTCCACGGGGACGAGGGCCCGGCGGACGGGTCGAATGGTGACCATGCCGAAGTGGCTTCTCCTGGATGAGGGCGGCCGAAAATGTGCCCGGTCCGGCCCGCCGTCGGATCGCGTGGGTCTGATCGTGCGACGGGCGACGGAGCCGGGCCGCCGGCGCACGACTGCCCGGAGGGTAGGCGAAGCCCCGAGGAAGGGTCAAGGCCCCGGACGGAGGGGGGCATTCCCAGGCGAGCCCGGAACCACGGCATCCCGGTCTCGTACAGGGAACCATGGCGAACGACCTGTCCGATCTCCTGTCCGGGCCTGTTTCCGCGGGGCCCGGAGTGGACGATCTCCCGGTGGTCGAGGTCCTCCCGGACATCCGCGAGGCGCTCCGGGAGCGGAAAGCCGCTGTCGTCGTCGCACCCCCCGGCGCCGGGAAGACGACCGTCGTTCCCCTGGTCCTCCTGGGCGAGCCATGGCTCGCCGACCGTAAGATCGTCGTCCTGGAGCCTCGTCGTCTCGCCGCACGGGCCGCAGCCCGGCGTATGAGCGCCCTCCTCGGGGAAGACGATGCCGGTGGCACTGTCGGATACCGGGTGCGCATGGACACGAAGGTCGGTCCGACGACCCGGATCGAGGTGGTCACCGAGGGCGTCCTCACCCGCATGCTCCAGGGCGATCCGTCCCTGGCCGACGTGGGCGCCGTCGTCTTCGACGAGTTCCACGAGCGCTCCCTGCCGGCGGACCTGGGCCTGGCCCTGGCCCTGCACTCGCGGGCCCTCCTCCGGGACGACCTCCGGCTCCTGGTGATGTCGGCGACCCTGGATGCCGCCCCGGTGGCGGAGCTCCTGGGCGAGGACTCGCCGGAGGAGGGGCGGGCCCGCTCCGCAGTACCCGTCGTCTCCAGCTCCGGGCGCACCCACCCGGTGGAGACCCGTTTCCTGTCCCGTCCGACGAAGGGCCGGATCGAGCCCATTGTGGTGAGGACCGTGCGCCGAGCCATGGACGAGGAGGAGGGAGACGTCCTCGTCTTCCTCCCCGGAGCGGGCGAGATCCGACGGACCGAGGAGGGGCTCCGTGAGGGTGGCCTCGAAGGTGGCGTGGAGATCCTCCCCCTCTTCGGGAGCCTTTCCCGGAACCGACAGGACCGGGCGATCGCCCCGAGCCCCCCGGGACGGCGGAAGGTCGTGCTGGCCACCTCCATCGCCGAGACCTCCCTCACCATCGAGGGGGTCCGGGTCGTGGTGGACTCGGGACTCATGCGGGTGCCCCGCTTCGATCCGGCCACCGCCATGACCCGCCTGGAGACCGTGCGGGTGACCCGGGACTCGGCGGATCAGCGACGTGGACGGGCAGGGAGGACGGCCTCGGGGGTCTGCTACCGCCTCTGGACGAAGGGGGAGGACCGGGGCCTGGTGCCGCATCGGAGACCCGAGATCCTGGAGGCCGACCTCGCCCCCCTCGTCCTGGAGCTGGCGGTCTGGGGGGCCCGACCGGACGAGCTCCGGTGGCTGGATCCGCCTCCGGGAGCCGCCGTGGCACAGGGCGAAGAGCTTCTGGAGGAGCTGGGGGTGCTGGATTCCGGCGGGGCCGTCACCGACCACGGACGCGAGATCGTCGGCGTGGGGCTCCATCCTCGTCTCGCCCACATGCTGGTGCGCAGCGGAGAGATCGGTCTCGGACGCCTCGGGTGCGACCTGGCGGGGCTCCTGGGAGATCGGGACATTCTTTCGGGGGACGGACGCCTTCCGGACGCCGACCTTCGTCTCCGGATCGAAGCGCTGCGCCGCGCCCGGTCGGGGGACCACCGCCCCGGGTCGATCCGGGGAGAGCGGGTCGACCGGGGACGGCTGGGGCGGGCCTTGCGGGAAGCGGCTTACTGGCGCCGGAAGATGGGCGTGCCCGAGGACGAGGACCTCTCGCCCCGGGAAGTCGAACGCTCGGGCCTGGTGGCGGCCATGGCCTACCCCGACCGGGTGGGGAGGCTCAGGAGCGCCATGGGCCGCGGATCCGGCTCGCCCCATGGCTCCCGACCGGGTGACGGCGTCGGCGTCGGCCACGCCGGATCGGCGGGTGACGGTCGGTCGGTGGACGCCCGCGGTCATGGAGATGCCGGCCGCTTCATCCTCCGGAACGGGCGCGGCGCCCGCCTCGACCGGGATCAGCCCCTTTCCCGCTCCGAGTGGGTCGTCGCCGTCTCGGTGGAGGGGAGCGGGCCCGACGCCCGCATCTTCCAGGCCGCGCCCCTGGACCTGGAGGAGGTGGAGACCGAATTCGGAGACCAGGTCCGCGTGGTCGAAGAGGTGTCCTGGGACGCCGGAGCCCGTCGGGTCCGGGCGGCACGCCGACGGATGCTCGGGGCCATCACCCTCTCCGAGGCACCCCTGGAGAATCCCGATCCCGACGCCGTGGCCCGAGCACTCCTCGGAGGCATCCGGGACGCGGGCTTGGAGGCGCTTCCGTGGACCCGTCACACCCGGCAGCTCCAGGAGCGTCTCCGCTTCCTCCACCACGTGGACCCGGAGGAGTGGCCCGACAGCTCCCGGACGGCCCTCGAGGACACCCTGGACGAGTGGTTGCTCCCGTTCCTGCCGGGTATGAGGAGCCTGGCCGATCTGGACGACCTCTCACTGGATCAGGTGCTGCTGAGCCGCGTGTCCTGGGAGGCCCGGCGCCGGCTGGACGAGCTGGCGCCCCGGCGGATCGAGGTGCCCAGCGGCTCCGACATCGCCGTGGATTACTCGGATCCCCGGGCGCCTGCCCTGGCCGTACGGATCCAGGAGGTGTTCGGCTGGACCGAGACGCCCCGGATCGCCGGTGGTCGAGTTCCGGTGACAATGAAGCTCCTCTCGCCCGCCCGTCGACCCGCCCAGGTCACCACCGACCTGGCCTCCTTCTGGAGCGAGACCTACTTCGAGGTCAGGAAGGACCTGCAGGGCCGCTATCCCAAGCACTACTGGCCGGACGATCCACACACCGCCACCGCTACCCGAAAGGTGCGACAGGACCGGTAGATCGCGGCCGTTACAGCCCCCTTTCGGGGACTGGACTCCGGAGCCGGTTTCAACGATAATGGCCGTGCTTGTGAAATGATTCACGAGTCGCCGGACACACGTGTCGCACCGTGGTCTCACACGACGAAATTCAGGGGGATCCCTTTATGAAGTACTCCATCGGAACGCTTCTGTACGGCCTTCTCTTCTCCGCGCCGGGCTGGGCGGTGGGTCTCTTCAACATCGGCGAGCCGGCCATGTGGGCCGGATTCGTCGCCGGAACCATGGCCTACGTCCCCTTCGTCGCCACGGCCTGCTTTCCACGGGCCATCGAGGCGGCCATCGCCCACGACTGAGCCGTTGGACGACTCCGGCCTTCCACGGCTGGAGGTCTCGGAGGACTTCCGGGCCGCGCATGGGGTCGGCGGCTCGCATCGCCAGTCGCCCGCCGGCGCAACGTCTGTCAGGAGGGCCCCTGGAGGGGCGGATTCCACGGAATGTGGGGTCCCCCCTTACGAGGGTGCCCGCATGCCTGTACATTTGATCGGCTCGTTCCCCGAATCCAACCGGGGAATTCGACGGGTCACCGCTCCAGCTTCGAAGCACCTTCTTCCAGGCATCTTCGTCGAACCTTCAAGACGCGAGGACGATCTTGAGCACGGAAGCGACCAGCACGTCGGACCCTAGCGGGAAGCAAGCGGCCCGGGATTCCCACCACGGGCACGATCACGATCATCTCCACTTCGGTCGTCACGACCACGAAGAGCCCCACAACGACATCATCTATCCAGCGGCGATTCCCTTCGTTCTGGTGCATATCGCGGCGCTCGTCGGGGCCTTCCTGGTCGACTGGACGTGGCAGGCCGTTGTGCTGGTCGTGTTCCTCTACGTGCTGCGGATGTGGGGGCTGACTGCCGGATTCCACCGGTACTTCTCCCACCGCTCCTTCAAGACCAGCCGGGTCGGCCAGTTCGTGCTGGCCTTCATCGCCCAGATGTCGGCTCAACGGGGCGTCCTCTGGTGGTCCAGCGTCCATCGGCACCACCACCTCCACTCGGACACCGAGCTGGACGTGCACTCGCCGAAGCACGCCGGGTTCTTCTTCTCCCACGTCGGGTGGATCTTCGCCGGCTCCAACGCCGAGCCCGACTACGACTCGGTCCAGGACCTGGCCCAGTATCCCGAGCTCGTCTGGCTGGACGAGCATCCGTACGTGCCGGCCGCGCTCCTCGGAGCCGCGTGCTTCCTCATGGGAGGCTGGCTCTGGCTCGTGGCCTTCCTGGTCAGCACCGTGATCCTCTATCACGGCACCTTCTCGATCAACTCGGTGGCCCATCAGGTGGGCAAGCAGCGCTACGTCACCGGGGACGAGTCGAAGAACAACTGGCTCCTCGCCCTCATCACCCTGGGAGAGGGCTGGCACAACAACCATCACCACTACCAGAGCTCGACCCGTCAGGGCTTCCGCTGGTACGAGATCGACATCTCCTACTACATCCTGAAGGTCCTGTCCTGGTTCGGAATCGTCTGGGACCTGCGGGCGCCCCCCGAGGAAGTCGTGCTCAACGAGCGGCGCCTGGGCCGAAAGGTCGTGGAGAAGGTGGCCCATCAGGTGGCCGTGAGCTGCAACCCCGATGCCATCGCCCGGCAGCTCAAGGACGCCTGGGCCCACAAGCCGTCCTTCGAGAAGATCCGGGCCGATCTCAAGGCCCGCCTGGAGGACGCCGAGGCCCGGCTCCACGACGTCCAGCTCCCCCACGTTCCCACGGTCGAGGAGCTCCGGCAGAAGGCCGCCGAGATGTTCGCCGAGTCTCCCTCCCTGGACGACGTCGCGGTGCGCGCCCGGGAGATCCTGGTGGCCCACGTGGCCGCCCAGATCCTGAACGAGCCGGACCTGCTGGCCGGGACGGCCTGAGCAAGGGACGACCTCGGAGCAGCCGGCGGCGGACGAGTTCCGTGCTCCGTCCCGCTGCTCGGCCCGGTCCTGCGGCATGAAGATCCGAATGTCGTGGGATCACTTTTCTGAAACGCCGATCGTGTCGTGCGGTCGGCGCTTTCTTTTTATGCCTCGCTTTCCCGTTATTTGTCCCGGACACCGTCGGAAGCTTATTGTAGGCGCCGATCGTGCGCCGATCCGGATGTGACCGACACTATGTGTCGGGCCAAGACGCCGTGCCTTGAATCACTAATCAGGCGAGATGCTCAAGCCGGCCCATGCAATTCTTCGAACAGCTCGTCAACACGGTCAGCAGGCTGGTGTGGGAGGAAGGGATCCCCATGGGGGGAGAGGAGATCCCCTTCGTGGTCGTCGCCCTTCTCGGGGTGGGGATCTTCCTCACGGTGCGGATGGGCTTCGTCCAGATCCGACACTTCTTCCACGGCGCGGCCGTGGCCAGCGGCAAGTACGACGATCCGGAGGACACGGGCGACGTCACCCACTTCCAGGCCCTGACGACCGCCCTCTCGGCCACGGTCGGCATCGGAAACATCGCCGGGGTGGCCATCGCCATTCACTGGGGAGGGCCCGGGGCTCTCTTCTGGATGTGGGTCACGGCGTTCCTCGGGATGGCGACGAAGTTCACCGAGGTGA
>JBKHJU010000088.1:0-7108 GCA_046537985.1 Longimicrobiales bacterium | reverse complement strand
CGGCGCTGGGCCGCGGTGGGCTCGTGTCCCGGAGGCTCCGGTGCCTCCCGGTCCTCGAAGGGATCTCGGACCACCTCCTCGTCCTCCACCGTCGCCACACCCTTCTCCTCCAGCCCCCGGATGACGGAGCGGCTGAAGCCCGCGTGTCCGGTGAGATGGGCCAGCTCCAGGCTTCCCCCCGACGTCTCCAGCGCTTCGTAGGCCTCTTTCTGCCGGTAGGCTCGCCCGAAGAGCTCCTCCCGGTCGGCCAACGAAGACAGCCAACGCTCGAGCTTCACGACCTTCTGGGTCCGCGGGGACGGCTCCCGTGGCGGAACGGTCTCGTGACGGATCCATCCCCGGGCCTTGAGAGAGCGGATCTCGGGCCAGATGGATCCCGAATCGAGAGCTCGACGGAGGGTCTGGACCCGCTGAGGTCCCCGCCGCCCGCCGAGAAGCCGGACGAGGCGACGCTCCGAGGCACTCAGATCGTCCAGGATCGTCGACTCTTCCGCACCCCCGCCGTCGGCCGATTCCTCGGTGTGCCCGCCGTCCGCGAGCGCACCTCTCAGCGAGATGTAGTCCCTCGACGCGTCGGAGAGGACCGAAGGGAGGGCGCTCCGGAAGGCGAGCCCCGGAGGCGCCAGGTAGTAGGCCGCCATCCACCGGCACAGGTCCACCAGCTCCTGGTCGAGGGAGGGATCGTCGTCGAGGACGTCGAGGATGGGCCGGATGCCGTCGACCCCCTTCCCGTCCCCTTCGCCCACGACCCACCCGACCCGCTCGCCCCTCTGGAACGGCACCAGGACCCGGGTTCCGGGCTCCGGGATCGGACCGTTCGGGAGGGCGTAGGTGAAGGTGTGGTCCGCCGGGATCGGGACCGCCACCTCCACGTACCGGGGATCCTCGCTCACCGCAAGTGGATCATTCGTGGAGAAGCAGGAAGATTTCCCGCTGGGGTCGGTTCGGTGTCACCTCGGGGCCGTCCTCGCCCCAGTGGACGTTGATCTCGCTCCGCACGCCGATCCGGTCGGGAATGTAGATGCCCGGCTCCACGGAGAAGCCCACGCCGGGCACCAGAACCCGGTCGTCCCGGGTCTCCAGGTTGTCGAGGTTGGGACCGCTGCCGTGAAGCTCCGTGTCGATGGAATGCCCCGTTCGGTGAAGAAAGTGGTCACCGAAGCCCCGCTCCCGGATGAGCTCCCGGGCCACGTCGTCTGCCTCGAATCCCCGGACCTCGCCCCCCTCCCGACTCCGCCGCTCGAGGAACGCGACGACGGCGTCCCGGGCGTCCCGTACGGCGGCCCAGACCTCCTCGACCTCGTCCGGAAGCTCGTTTCCCAGATACCCCATCCACGTCTGGTCCGCGGCCACCTCTCCGGGTCCCGGGCGACCCCAGAGGTCGATGAGGAGGAGCGTGTCGGCGTCGATGATCTCTCCCTTACCCACCGGCGCGTAATGGGGATCGGCGGCTCGGCGGCCCACCGCCACGATGCAGTCGGCGTCGACCCCCACTCCCAGGGACTCCATCGTATCGAGGAGCCACCGGCGGAGGGCGCCCTCGGTGGCCGGCTCGCCCGCCTTCACCGCGTCGGCCGCCCGCTCGAAGGCCTCCCGGGCGACCCGGGCCAGGATCTCGGCGCTCTTCCGGTGCTCCTCGAGCTGCCCGGGGCTCCACCGCGCGTGGAACCGCGTCACGAGGTCTCCGGACGACACGATCCGGACCCCGCACCGTCCCACCAGCCCGACGATCCCGGAGGGGACGAGGTCCAGGGTCGGCACCGCGGAGCGGGGAGAGATCTCCATGGCCACGGTTCGGCAGGACGCCAGGAGGTCGGCGAGCATTTCCTCCATCTCCAGCCACCCTGCGTAGGTCCGCGTCTCCCACGGCCATTCCCGCCAGGCCGAGGTCTCGATGCGGTGTACCAGGGCCACGGGGTCGGAGTCCACGGGAATCAGGGTGAACGATCGGCGAGTCGTGTGGCCGAGCTCCAGCATGGAGGACGCCACGGGATTGTGCCCGTGGAACTCGAAGAGGAGCCATCCGTCGAGGGACGCCTCCCCGAGGGCCTCCTGGATTCGGCTCACCCCTTCCCGACTGGCAAGGACCCCCATCGTCCGCTCCCCCGCTTCCGTCACGCCGGCGGTCGGGCTTGCCGGCCCGACGCTCGCCCCGGTCGCCGGCTCGACGTCCGCCGTCACTGCTCGGAGCTCTCTTCGGCACCGCCGAAGAGGGGCAGACCCACGGTCTCCTCGTGCCCGGCTTCCTCAGCGGCGCCGCCGTCCTTCTCGTCCCCTCGCTCTTCCCGGACGTCCCCGGCGTCCGCGTCCTCCAGGTCGGCGGTCTCCTCGCCCGGTGCTACTTCGGCCCCGGCCTCCGACTCCGCTCCCTCCTTGGTACCGAGAACGAGGTCCAGGGCGATGATCCGTTCCCGGGTCAGGAGCTGGTGCACCTCCCGCTCCCGCAGCACGGCCGTCTTCACCCCGGTCCACCCCCACCGCCTCCAGGCGCGCCGGAGGATGCCCAGCTTTTCGGAGACGGAAAAGAGCTCGGCGAAATCGGGAAAGGGCTTGGTCACCTGGCTCCGGAACGCCGTCTCCTCGTCGGACCAGTCCTCGGTGTGGAGGTCCCGGACCCCCGACTCCCGGAGGATCCTCTTCAGCTCGACCAGCATGAGGGGACGGGCACCGAGGTGGGAGGAGAGGATCTTACGGCGTCGGGGATCCACGGGCGCCTTCCAGACCAGCTGGACCAGGGCGATGGCGCCCCCGGGTCGGGTCACCCGAACCAGCTCCCGGATCGCGGCCTCGGGGTCGGAATCCGCCGTGAGGCCCATCTCCCCCACCACCACGTCGAAGATCTCGTCCCGGTACGGGAGGTCGGCCGCGGATCCCTCCTGGACCTGGACCCGCTCGACGATCCCCTCCTCCTTGATCCGACGTTCCGCCCGGGCCACCGCCCCCGGATCCGAGTCCACTCCGGAGCCCTGGACCCCGTACTCCTTCACCCAGTAGATGAGGGGCATCCCCACCCCGCACGCCACCTCCAGGAGCTCGTCCCCCGGTGAAAGGTCCGTCAGGAGGGCGATGTGCCGATACAGCTCGACGCCCCCGGGCGGAAAGACGTTCCGCGGACTCAGCCGGACGAGATCCAGCATGGATGGAACTGTGGTGTCGTCCACGATGGGCGTCGGGATGTGGGTCCGCGTCAGGAATGCGTGCGAGTCGGGAGGGAGGGCCGGACGGCCGGACGGAGCGTGGCCTGTGAGGCGGCGCGAGTCCCGAGCCGCCCGCTCCTCAACGCCCTTCCCATTCGAGATCCCTGAGGGCTTCCTGGATCCGGCGCTCCTCGTCTTCGGAGAGCTCGGGCAGCTCCTCCCCCGTGCGGTAGCCCCCGCCCCGCTTCCGAAGGCGGCGGAGGACCACGACCACGAGGCCCGCCCCGAGGACGAGGACCACCGGAGGGATGACCCACGCCAGGAGGCCGGTCCCCTCGGCCCGGGGAAGGGCCCGCCATTCCTCTCCCTGCCGGGCGAGAGCCCACTCCACCAGGCTGTCCGCCGCGACTCCGTCGTGGGCGAGCATCCGAAGCGTGTCCCTGAAGGCAGCGGCCTCGGGCGAGGGGCAGACCTCCAGCATGAAGCCGGGACACCAGGGCGATCTCAGGCGTCCGATGGCCTCTTCGGCCTCGGGGTGGACGGAAACCGGCCCGTCCGCCCCCTGCTGCCCCTCTTCGGGAAGCTGCTGGAGGGCCGGGCTCTCTCCCATCTCCCGCACCGCTTCGGGCTCCTGTCCGTCGAGGAGGACGGGCGTCGAGAGGAGGAGGACCGGCGCCAGGAAAAGGAGGACGAGCATGGACCATCCCCCCATGGATCCGGCCCTCCGCCCATCGATCTCACTCGTCATGATAGACCTCGTGGTCCGCCTGGTGATCGGAATTTAAAAATCATACCCCGCCCACTGCGGAGAGATCATTGCTCCGACAGGCCCCGGAGCACCGCCACGACCCCGTCCGCCACGCGCTCCGGAGCATATCCTCCTTCCAGAAGCACGACCATCCGGCCCTCGAACGCCTCCTCGGCCCATTCCCGGAGCTGGACGGTCATCTCGCCGAGATCTTCCGGCTCCAGGAGCTGGCCTCCCAGCGGGTCGCCGGCCAGGACGTCGAATCCCGCGGAGACCAGGAGAAAGTCGGGAGAGAACACGGAGCTCACCTCGTTCATCGCCCGGTCGAACTCGTCCCGGTAGCGCTCCCGGGACGTTCCCCGCGGGAGGGGAACGTTCAACGTCGTTCCTTCACCCTCTCCCTCTCCCCGCTCGTCGGACGCTCCGGTGCCCGGGTAGTGGGGCGACTGATGGAGGGACAGGTAGAAGACCGAAGGATCCTCGTAGAAGATGTCCTGGGTGCCGTTGCCGTGATGGACGTCCCAGTCGACGACGAGGACCCGCTCGGCGAGGCCGTCCGCCTGGAGCCGCCGGGCAGCCACGGCCACGTGGTTGAAGAGACAGAATCCCATGGCCCGGTCGCGGGTCGCATGATGCCCCGGTGGCCGTGTGGCCACGAAGGCGTTCCGGACCGATCCCTCGGCCACCGCGCGACACGCCGCGATGGTGGTTCCGGCGCTTCCGGAAGCCGCGTCCCACGACGCCCCGGACACGCCCGTGTCGGCGTCCAGGGTCACCGGCCTCTCCGCCTCCCGGGCTCGATCCACCGCCTCTCGCACGCACTCGAGAAGGCCGGCGTCGTGCACCCGCCGGAGGTCCTCTTCGGACGCCTCGCCGGGCTCGCCCTGAACCACGCGGTCCCCCAGCTCCGGCAGGACCCTGCTCAGCTTCGAGGAAACGGCCCGGAGGCGCCCCTGATGCTCGGGATGCCTCCACCCCGGGTCGTGGAGGGCGGCCGCGGGGTGGAGGTAGAAGCCCGTCACGCCTCGACCGCGGCCGGCACCTCGGTCTGGATTGCGGCGATGCGGTCCTGAAGGGACCGAACCGTCTTCGGGCGGCTCCGCAGGGCGATGAGGGCGTCGCACGCCGCCCGGGTGGCCGACATGGTGGTGAGATAGGGAAGGTTGTATTGGATGGCCGCCCGTCGCATGGCGTAGTCGTCGTACTGGGACTTCTTGCCGAAGGGGGTGTTGATGAGGAGGTCCACCTCGCCGCTCACGATCCCGTCGACGATGTGGGGACGTCCCTCGCCCACCTTGTAGATCCGCTCCGAGGAGATCCCCAGGCGGGACAGGTACTCGTGGGTGCCCTTGGTGGCCAGGATCTCGAAGCCCAGGTCGGCGAAACGACGAAGGATGGGCGCCACCGTCGGCTTGTCCCGGTCGTTCACCGTCACGACCAGGGTCCCCCCCTCTACCGGCACCTGGTTTCCAGCCGACGTCTGGGCCTTGGCGAAGGCCATCCCGAACGAGTCGTCGATTCCCATGACCTCACCCGTGGAGCGCATCTCGGGACCGAGGATGATGTCCACGTCGAACCGATTGAAGGGCAGCACCGCCTCCTTCACCGCCACACCCACGACCGGGGGCTCGCTGGGCACGTCCAGGTCGGCCAGCTTCTCGCCGGCCATGACCCGGGCCGCCAGCCGGGCCAGGGGCACCCCCGTGGCCTTGCTCACGAACGGGACCGTGCGGGAGGCCCGCGGATTCACCTCGAGGACGTAGACGTCTCCGTCCTTGATGGCGTACTGGATGTTGAGAAGTCCCACGACCCCCAGCTCCAGGGCGAACTTCCGGGTCAGCTCCCGGATCTCGTCCAGCTCTCCGGCCTCCAGCAAGTAGGGCGGCAGCACGCAAGCCGAGTCGCCGGAATGGACGCCGGCGTCCTCGATGTGCTGCATGATCCCGCCGATGACGACGTCCTCACCGTCGGCCAGGGCGTCCACGTCGGCCTCGAAGGCGTCCTCGATGAAACGGTCGATGAGGACCGGGTGGTCCGGCGAAGCCCGGACGGCCCGGTCGAAGTAGCCCCGGAGGCTCTCGGCGTCGTAGACGATCTCCATGGCCCGTCCGCCCAGGACGTAGCTCGGCCGCACGAGGACCGGGTAGCCGATGCCCTCGGCCACTTTCAGGGCCTCCTCTTCGCTGGTGGCGATCCCGTTGTCGGGGACCCGGGCTCCGATCTTCCGGCACACCTTCTCGAAGCGCTCACGGTCCTCGGCCCGATCGATCGCGTCCACGGTGGTACCCAGGATGGGGGCGCCCAGGGCGTCGAGACGCTCGGCCAGGTTCAGGGGCGTCTGGCCCCCGAGCTGGACGATGACCCCGTCGGGCTTCTCCTTCTCGACGATCTCGAGGACGTCTTCCAGGGTCAGGGGCTCGAAGTAGAGCTTGTCGCTGACGTCGAAGTCGGTGGAGACCGTCTCCGGGTTCGAGTTGACCATGATGGTCTCGTAGCCGTCCTCGCGCAGGGCCAGCGAGGCCGACACGCAGCAGTAGTCGAACTCGATCCCCTGGCCGATCCGGTTCGGACCGCTGCCCAGGATGACGATCTTGGGACGGTCCGAGCGCTCCGACTCGTTCTCCGTCTCGTAGGTGGAGTACAGGTAGGGGGTCGCCGCCGGGAACTCGCCGGCGCACGTGTCGACCGTCTTGTAGACGGGCCGGAGCCCGGCCTCCCACCTCGCCTCCCGGACCTCGGCCTCCGTCACGTCTCGCAGGCGCGCCATCTCGGCGTCGCCGAACCCGTACCGCTTCATGGCCCGGAGCGCCTCGGGCGTCATCTCCGGAAGCTCCGTCCACTCCGCCGCCGCCCGCACCAGCTCCTCGAGCTCGGAGAGGAACCAGGGGTCGATCCGGGTGAGCCTGGAGACCTCGTCGATCCCCATGCCGCGCGACAGCGCCCGGTAGACCTGGAACGGACGCTCCGGGGTGCCCGAGCGCAGCGCGGCCCGGAGGCTCTCGTCCGTGTCGTCGGGGAGCCCGTCGTCCTCCAGGTCGCCCGGCGTCCAGCCGGCGCGGCCCTGCTCCAGGGCGCGGAAGCCCTTGAGCCACGCCTGCTGGAACGTGCGGCCGATGGCCATCACCTCGCCCACCGCCTTCATCTGCACGCCCAGCGTCGCGTCCACCCCGGGAAACTTCTCGAACGCGAATCGCGGGATCTTGACGACCACGTAGTCCAGGAC
>JBKHJU010000087.1:0-7109 GCA_046537985.1 Longimicrobiales bacterium | reverse complement strand
TTACGAGACCGGGTGGAAGGGCCGGACGCCACTGTCCGACGAACAGATGCAGGGAGTCACGGCGGCCCGCACCCGCCTTCTGATCCGGGGACAAAGAGTGGAGGGTGGTCGGTATCGGGCGCTCTTGGAGGGTGAGAACGAGGTCCGGACAGACTCCCTGTCGGAGTGGTCGTCAGCGCGGGTGACCGGGGACTTCGCGGCCTGGGTGGATCGGGTGACGACTCGTCTACTGGCGGCGGCGACTTCGTCGTCCGTCCCTGCCGACTCCGCGGACGATGAATGCGAATGACAACGAACGAGGACCGAGCTTGAAGATCAACCCCCGACGAATCGACAAGCCCTGGGGATACGAGCTCATCTGGGCGGAAACGGACGAATACGTGGGCAAGATCCTGCACGTGGACGCCGGCGAGGCCCTGTCCCTCCAATATCACGAGATGAAGGACGAGACGCTCTTTCTCTTGAGCGGGAGCATGAGATTCTGGGCCGCTCCGTTGAGCGAGGAGCTCGACGAGCTGGTCCTGGAGGAAGGGGAGAGCTTCAGGGTTCGGCCGGGGACCGTTCATCGCATGGAGGCCATCACCGACTGCGACATCCTGGAAGCCTCGACCAACCATCTGGACGACGTGGTGCGCCTGGACGATCGGTACGGGCGCGTGCCGGAATCCTAGGAAGACGGAATCCAAGACTGCTGGGATCCCGGACCGCCGGAATCCTGGAATCGTCGAGAATCCATGTCCGCAGGCCCAAGCCCCGGTTCCGGCGCCTCGACCGAAGTCCTCGTGGCCCTGGGCTCGAATCTTGGCGACCGCATGGCGTACCTACGGGAAGCAGTGCAGGCGATGGCAGGCGTGATGACGATCACCGACGTGTCCTCGGTGGTGGAGGGTCGGGCCGAAGGTTTGCCCGAGGAGGAGGCCCCGGACTTCCTCAATGCGGTACTCCGTGGCAGGACCGACCTCGGCCCCGGCGAGCTCCTGGAGGCCTGCCACGCCGCGGAGGCCGACGCGGGTCGGCCCCCCGACCGGCCGGCGGAGTCGCGGACCCTGGACGTGGATATCCTCTTTTTCGGAGATCGGGTGTTCCGAAAGGAAGACCTCCAGGTGCCCCACCCCCGGTGGAAGCAGCGGGGATTCGTGCTTCGTCCCCTGCTGGAGGTCGCACCGGAGTGGACGGATCCAGTGTCGGGAGAGACCGTCGAGGCCGTCTGCGATCGCCACGGCCATCTCCTTTCCCGGGTGTGGGTGGTGGCTCCTGGCGAATCCCTGTATCCCTGAGGGGCGACGCCCTCGCCTGAAGGGTGACGGTCCCCGCCGAAGTGTCCCGCCGCGGACAGAAGCCGGTCGGATAGGGGAGCCGGGGGACTTGGCGCACCGGCTCGGATGCCTCATCCTCCAGCAGGTTCGTGAAGCCCGCAGGCTCGCGAGTCCGCGACGCCGACTCCTTCGTGAAGCGCTACACCGATGATCGCTTCCGTCTCGTCCTCACCCTTACCTCGGAGATCTGAATGACGGCCGTCCTCACCTGCGCTCTGGTCCTGCTCCTCGCGGCGTGCGGGACCGGAGAGGCCGTGGACGACCCCGGGGCGGGAACGGGGCAGGAAGGGGGCAGGGGGATGGCGGCGAACATGGAGCACCTCGGCTCCCAGGACTCCCTGGCCGATTCCCTCCTGGTCCGGACGGACGACCCCGAGCTCCGCGAGATGGCTCGCCGTCTCCTCCCGGACCTGGCGCGCCGCTCCGGACTCGAGCTGCGGGAGCCGGTTAGGATCGCCCGCAGGACTCGGGAAGAGCTCGTGAACTATCTGACGGCCAAGCTGAACGAGGACCTTCCCCCGGAGCGGGCCGAATCGGTGACGGCCACCTACGAGCTCCTGGGCCTCCTGCCCGAGGGCTTCGACCTCCGGGAGATCCTTCTCTCGGTGTATACGGAGCAGGTGGCGGGATTCTACGATCCGGACTCGGTGGCTCTCTTCGTCATGGACGACCAGCCCGCCGCCAGCCTGGAGACCGTCCTGATCCACGAGCTGGTCCACGCGGTGCAGGACCAGGCCACGGACCTGGACTCCCTCACCGCTCCGGCCCGGGGCAACGACCGACAGGTGGCGGCCCAGGCGGCCATCGAGGGACACGCCACCGTGGTCATGCTGGAGCACCTGATGGAGCAGGCCGCCGGACAGGCCGTCGACCTGTCGGAGATCCCCGACTTCACGAGCCAGGTGCGGCCGGCGCTGGAGTCGCTCCGGGGTCAGTATCCGGCCCTGGCGGGCGCGCCCCGGGTGATCCAGGAGTCCCTCCTCTTTCCGTACGTCGAGGGGGCCGGTTACGTGCAGGCCCTCTGGCAGGTGGAGTCCGGGCGCCCCGCACCGTTCGGCGTGCATCTTCCCCAGTCCAGCGAGCAGGTGCTGGAGCTGGCCCGGGAGCCGGAGGAGGGGTGGGACGTTCCCACCCGGGTGACGCTCCGAATCGCTTCCGCCGACGCGGATGCCGGTGGCGTCGACCGAGACGGCGGAAACGGTGCGGCTGCTGGAGACGGTGGGACCGATCTCGACCCGGTCTACGAGAACAGCCTGGGTGAGATGGAGGTCCGGATCCTCCTGGAGGAAGTGGCGGGGGCGGATCTCGCCGGGATCGACGTGGGCTGGGACGGCGATCAATACGCTCTATTCCGGGATGCGGACGGCGGGGAGAGCCTCGTCTGGTACTCGGTCTGGGACTCGACGGACGACCGGAACGCCTTCCTGGCTCGCCTGGAGCCGGCGCTGGAGCGCATGCCCAGAGTGGCCGGTCTGGAGTCCCTGGACGTGGCCGGTCGTCCCGGGGTCCTTCTCGAGATCGGGGATCCGCCCCGGATCCGGGTGAGCCTCTCGGAGGAGGGGGCGTGACGGCACGAGGGAACGACCGGGAGGAGGATGTCGGGGGGCGGGCCCGTGGCTGAGCGGCGGACCGTGCGGGTGACCGCCGCCGGAAGTCGCTCCGACTACCCGGTGCACGTGGGACCCGGGGTCCTGGCCGACCTGTCGAGCTTCCTGCAGGACCGAGCGCCGGCCCACCGCTATGCGGTCGTCTCCGACGCGACCGTGGCCGAGCTCCATGGAGAGCGGGTCGTGGAGGACCTGAAGGCTGCGGGACTCCGTGCGGACCTCTTCACATTTCCGGCCGGCGAGGAATTCAAGACCCGCGACGAGTGGGTCCGGCTCACCGACGCTCTCCTCGACGCCGGGTTCGGAAGGGACGGGGCCGTCATTGCCGTCGGGGGTGGCGTGACGGGCGATCTCGCCGGCTTCGTGGCAGCCACCTATATGCGGGGCATTCCCGTGGTTCAGGTGCCGACGAGCCTCGTGGCCATGATCGATGCTTCTGTCGGCGGGAAGACCGGGGTGGACGTTACCGCGGGAAAGAATCTGGTCGGTGCGTTTCACCCGCCCCGGATCGTGGTGGCGGATCCGGAGGTCGTCGCCACCCTGCCCCGGCCCGAGCGGTCCCAGGGGCTGGCCGAGGCCGTGAAGCACGGCGCCATCCTGGATCGGCATTACCTGGATCGCCTGGAGGCCACGGCGGGGGCCCTGCTGGATGCGGAGCCCGAGCCGCTCCTGAACGCGGTGGTACGGTCCGTGGAGCTCAAGGCCGAGGTGGTGAGCCGGGACGAGAGGGAAGGAGGATTCAGGAAGATCCTGAACTTCGGGCACACGCTGGGGCACGCCATCGAGGCGGCGGCCGAGTATGCGCTACCCCACGGAGCGGCGATCTCCGTGGGGATGATACTAGAGGCCCGGATCGGCGAGCGATTGAAGGTGACCGACGAGGGGACGAGCGAGACCCTGGTCCGGATCCTCCGTCGCTTCGAGCTTCCGACCCGCTTCCCGGGGTCTCTGGATCCCGCCAAGGTCGTTCGGTTTACAGAGACCGACAAGAAAGGGCGGGCCGGCGCGCCCCGTTACGTGCTCCTGTCCCGCCTGGGCCGGACTGATCCGGGAGACGACTGGTGTCACTTCGTGGCGGCGGAACTGGTGTCGGACATTCTGGCCGAAGACCGATCCGACGCCGGGGACGAAGCCCCGGACGAGCTGAAAGCGCCGCTGGGACATCAGCGTTGATCCCCGTCATTTCATGAACATTGTGAACCAGACCCCCGTGCTCACCGAGCGCTTTCGAGGGATGGGCGTGGCTTCGGCCCTGGTGAATCGCGCCACGACCGATCCGGATCGCGCCTTCATCCGTTACGGATCCGATCTCTTGACGGTAGGCCAGGTGGACAGCCGCTCCGACGCCCTCGCGGCGGCCCTGGCCGGCCTGGGAATCGAGTCCGGTGATCGGGTGGCCATCGTCCTCCCGGCGTGGCCCGAGTTCGTGGTCGCCCTCTTCGCCATGGCCAAGCTGGGAGCGGTGGCGGTGCCCCTCGATCCCCGGCTGACCCGCTCCGAGCTCCAGTACATGCTCCGCCATTCTCGGGCCGTGGCGGCCATCGCGGCCGAGGAGTTTCAGGGCACGGACTTCCTCCAGCTCTTCGAGGAGATCCTCGTCCAGCTCCCGGAGATGCACTATCTGGTCACCGTGGGCGAGGAGGATCTCTGGTACGACGATCGGATCTTCCAGTGGGAGGACCTCCTTTCCGCCGGGGGAGGACGGGATTATCCGGCGCCCTCCGCGGATCCGTCCGACGATCCGTTCGCCATCGTCTATACCTCCGGCACGACAGGAAAGCCGAAGGGGGTGGAGCTGACCCACGCCAACATCCTCCACGCCGCGGCGGGAACCGCCGAGATCCTGGAGCTGTCGTCGGACGATTCGATCGTGGGCGTCACGGCCCTCTTCCACGTCTTCGGGCTGGGCCCGGGAATCCTCGGCGCCCTGACGTCGGGGGCGACCCTCATCCTCCAGGATACTCACTCGGCGGCCGACACCCTGGACCTCGTCGAGGAGTGGGGTGTCACCGTCCACTACGGGGTCCCGACCGTCTTCGTGACGGAGATCCAGGAGCTGGAGCGACAGCCGAGGGATCTCTCTTCTCTGCGGGTAGGAGTCGCGGCCGGGGCGCCCGTGGGGAACGACCTGGTGGAGCGGGTCGAGCGGGATCTCTGCCCCCGTCTCCACGTGGCGTACTCGCTGGCCGAGACGGCTTCGACCATCTGCATGACCCGACCCGACGACCCGGTCGAGGTCCGCCGCTTCACGGTGGGTCGCCCCATCGAGGGGAGCGAGATCCGGATCCTGGATCCCCAGGAATGGAAGGAGCTCCCGGTGGAGAGCGTGGGGGAGATCGCCGTGCGGGGTCCCGGGGTCATGAAGGGCTACTACCGCCAGCCCCGGGAGACGGCCAACTGCTTCGACGACGAAGGGTTCTTCCTCACCGGAGACCTGGGGATGGTGGACGACCAGGGCTTCGTCCACTTGGTGGGGCGTCGGAAGGATGTTATCATTCGTGCTGGCTCCAACGTATATCCGCGGGAATTGGAGGATCGGCTCAACAGCCATCCCGCAGTGCACGATGCGGTGGTGGTGGGAGTCCCGGACGATGTCCTGGGTGAAGCCATCTCCGCGTGCATCGTTCCCGTGGAGGGCGCCGTGGTCACCTCCGAAGAGATTCAGGATTGGTGCGCCATGACCCTGGCCGACTACAAGGTGCCGGACATGGTTCGGTTCCTCGACGAGTTCCCCCTGACGGGAACGGGAAAGGTCCGACGGGTCGAGCTCTCCCGGATGCTGCGCGAAGAGCAGGCCGCCCGACGCGGCTGAAGTCGTCGGACAACCGAGAAGAACCGAGAGGCTTCCCCGACCCCTCCCACGATCTCGCTCGCCCTCACGGGCCGGCGGAGTGGGCGAGAGGGTGGGGAGGTCTCGCGGCCCACATTCCTACCCGAGCTGTGAGAGTTTCATGAATACCCCCTATATCCGAGCCCCTCATCAAGAGGGCTCCGGGGCGCCGGCCCATAGTGCCCCCAACGCCGCACTCCTCATCGACTTCGACAACGTCACCATGGGGATGCGGAGTGACCTGTCCCACGAGCTGAAAACGCTACTGAATTCCGACATCATCAAGGGGAAGGTGGCCGTCCAGCGAGCCTACGCCGACTGGCGCCGCTACCCCCAGTACATCGTCCCCCTGTCCGAGGCGTCCATCGACCTCATCTTCGCCCCGGCCTACGGGAGCAACAAGAAGAACGCCACCGACATCCGGATGGCCATCGACGGGATGGAGCTGGTCTTCACCCGTCCCGAGATCGGGACGTTCATCCTCCTCACCGGGGACAGCGACTTCTCCAGCCTCGTGCTCAAGCTAAAGGAGTACGGGAAATACGTGATCGGCGTGGGGATCCAGGAGTCGAGCTCCGACATCCTCGTTCAGAACTGCGACGAGTACTACTCGTACACCTCCCTGGCGGGGCTCCGGAAGACGACCGATGCCGACACCGAGGCCGTGGATCCCTGGCTCCTGGTGGAGAAGGCTCTCCAGCGGATGCAGAGCCGGAACGACGTCATGCGCTCCGACCGCCTCAAGCAGGTCATGCTGGAGATCGACAGCGGCTTCGACGAGAGCGAGTACGGCTTCAGCAAGTTCAGCCGGTTCCTCACCGAGGCGTCGTCGAAGGGTCTCGTCGATCTCAAGCGTATGGACAACGGCCAGTACGAGGTCCGTCCGACGAAGAGCGGATCCGGCCGAGGTGCCGGCGCGGGTAGCGGTGGCCGCAGCGGAGGGCGCGCCGAGAGCGGTCGTTCCGAGACGGGTCGGTCCGGGGACGGCCGGGGCCGACAGGAGAGGAAGGCGGCGGCCCCCGCTCCGATCCCCTCGACCGGGGGTCGAACCCGAGGGAGGGCGACCCGTTCCCGGGCCCGGTCCGGGGGACGGGATCGGACGACGACGAAGCAGGAGGACGGGGGCACGACGCCCTCGACCGAGACCGAGCGAGAGGGCGGTCGGGAAGCGGCCGCGGGACGGGAAGAGAAGGGCGATCCCCTCCAGGAGGCCTACGATCTCCTGGCGAGCGCGGTGGAGCGTCTGACCCGGGAGCGGGACGTCCCCGCCGTCCGGGACTCGGACGTCAAGAGGAAGATGCTGGAAGCCGATCGCTCCTTCGACGAGGCCGAGCTCGGATTCGCCAAGTTCAGCCT
>JBKHJU010000086.1:0-7218 GCA_046537985.1 Longimicrobiales bacterium | reverse complement strand
CCCTGCCCCCGGCGGAAACGACGGGGGTGGAGGGTGAGCGGATCCCCGGTGAGCCCCGCGGCCGGCCCCGCAGCGGGTCCGGTCCCCCGCCGGGCCCCGGGGCTCTGGGAAGGGTACGGCGTCGAGATCGAGATGATGATCGTCGACCGGGAGAGCCTCGACGTCAGGGCAGTCGCGGACCGGCTGTTCGAGCTCCAGGGGTGGGCACCCGGCGCCGGCGAGAACCGGCGGGGGCGGGAGGGACGCGAGGACGACGGTGATTCCGGGTCGGGCGGCGGGAGCACGGCCGTCCCCGGGGACGATCCCACCCCCCGGGTGGAGGCCGCTTCGGACTTGGTGGTGGAGGCCGCTTCGGACCTGGTGGTGGAAGGGGTGGGATGGTCCAACGAGGTCGCCCTCCACGTCCTCGAGCTGAAGACGCCGGGACCCGTCTCCGGCCTCGGGGGAATCGCCCGGGCCTTCCAGCGGAGCGTGAATCGAGCGAACTCCGTCCTGGAAGAGCTGGGGTGCCGCCTCCTCCCCGGAGGAATGCACCCGTGGATGGACCCCGGTAGGGAGTTCCGGATCTGGCCCCACGAATACACCGAGGTCTATCGGACCTTCGACCGGATCTTCGGATGTCGGGGGCACGGGTGGTCGAACCTCCAGAGCACCCACGTGAACCTCTCCTTCTCCGACGACCGGGAGTTCGAACTCCTCCACGAGGCCGTCCGCCTCGTCCTTCCCGTCGTGCCCGCCCTGGCCGCGAGCTCGCCGGTGGTGGACGGAAGGGTCGGGCCGGCGCTGGACAGCCGAATGATGGCCTATCGGGGCCACGCCCGGAGGGTCCCCTCGGTGACCGGATCCCTCGTGCCCGAATCGGTGAGGAGCGAGGCCGAGTACCGGAGCCGAATCCTGGAGCCCCTCTATCGGGATCTCGCCCCCGTCGATCCGGAAGGCGTGCTTCACCACGAGTGGGTGAACGCGCGCGGGGCCATCGCTCGATTCGGCCGGGGGTCGGTGGAGATCCGGGTGATCGACGCCCAGGAGTCCCCCCGCATGGACCTGGCCGTGGTGGCGGCGGTGACCGCGGCGGTGCGTCGGGTCGCCGACGTCCTCGAGGCCGAGGGAGCCCGGGGTGGCGGGGGAGCCGGTGACGGCGGGGGAGGCGCGCCGGTGGCGGCCGGGGCGGGCCCCGGGGGCCCGGGGGCTTCGACGGAGGAGCTGGCCCTCCTCATGGACCGCACCGTGCGCTCCGGCAGGGGGACGAAGCTCGAGCCCTTCTCCCGGGAGCTCTACCGTCGGGTGCTGGATCTTCCCACCGCGCCCGGCTCGGTGGGAGACGTCTGGGAAGGCTTTCTGTCGGGAAGTCCGGTCCGATCGCAGGAGTCCGGGTCGCCGGGGTGGCACGGATGGGAAGAGCCCCTGCGAGTCGTCCTGGAGGAAGGAAGCCTGGCGGAACGGATCCTCGGGGACCTGGGTGTCGAAGGGCCTGGATCGTCCGGAGGGGGGATCTCCCTCGGAATGGAGATCTCCCGCTCGCGCCTCCGGGACACCTACCGGAAGCTCGCCGACACCCTGGCCCGGGGTGGAACCTTTCGGGTGGAATGAAGATGCGGTTGGCCCGAGGGTCCCGGTCCCTTCTTTTCGGGCCCGGAATGGCTCCATGATCCACGTCCTCGTGAGCTGCGAGCACGCCGGAAACCGTGTGCCTCCCGAGTGGGAGCACCTCTTCCGGGAGGACTCCGAGACCCTTCTATCCCACCGGGGGTGGGATCCGGGGTCGAGGGAAGTCGCCGAGACCTTTGCCCGGACCCTCGAGGCCCCGTTCCACCCGCACGAGGTCACGCGGCTCCTGGTGGACGCGAACCGCTCTCCCGACAGCCCCACCCTCTTCGGAGAGCGCATCCGGGTGCTTCCCGGCTCCGAGCGGGAGCGCATCCTCGAAGAGCATCACGAGCCCCACAGGAAGCGTGTGGAAGACGCCGTAGCGAAGCGGGTCTCCACGGGTCCCGTGCTCCACGTGAGCGTGCACACCTTCACACCGGTCCTCGACGGGGAGCGTCGAACCACCGGAGTCGGCATCCTCTACGATCCGGACCGGGGGACGGAGCGCCGGATCGCCGAAGGATGGCTGGCTCGGCTCGAATCGGCTCTTCCCCGTCTCGAGCTTCACCCGAACCGCCCCTACACGGGAGTCGCCGACGGGCTGACCACTGCTCTTCGTAGCGTCTTCGACCCCTTCGAGTACTCGGGCATCGAGGTGGAGGTGAGGAGCGATCTGGTCCACGGGCAGGAGGGGGAGCCGAAGCGCTTCGGCCGGATCCTGGCCCAGGAGCTGGTCCGGGTTTTCGGACCCCTCGAGGAGGAGGTGGTCGCGGACTGGCGGGAAGGCTCGGGTGGAGGAAGGTTCGGATAGGAGAGGACTCGGGTAGGACAGGACTCGGGTAGGGGATGACGGGGACCGGGACAGAAACGCTGCTCCGGCGCTGCCCCGGCCCGTTCCCTTCCGGAGCGGGCGTCCAGCCTCCCCCGGCGGTACACTCTGTTGTAAAGCCTCGGGGCCGGCTCTACCTTGGCGATCACTTCCTTCGCCATGCGACCACGCGACCCGATCGGAGGCCCCATGAAGACCCCCGCACCGATCTCCCGCCGCGACTTCGGCCGGCTCGCTGCAGCCGCCGCCGGGCTCTCCTTCATCGATCCGGAAGGGACGGCCGCCCGATCCCCCTCCTCGGTCCCGGAGGCCGACTCCACCGGCTCGGGACCCCCGACCCGCCAGGAGGCGGACGCTCCTCCTCTGGAGTCCGAGCCCCTCATGAACATCGTCCTCGATCTGGGCCAGGCCCAGGTCCTGGGACCCCGACGCATCGTCCCCGTCACCGGAGGGACCTTCGAGGGCCCTCGTCTTCAGGGGAGGGCGTTGGAGGGAGGCGCCGACTGGGTGAGGGCCCGCCCCGACGACGCCAGCGAGCTGGACGTCCGGATCACCCTGGAGACCGACGACGAGGCGCTCATCTACGTGACGTATCGGGGAATTCTGCACAATCCGACCGACGGTGACCTGTACTGGAGGGTGACCCCGTATTTCGAGACCGCCGCCGAGCAGTACGACTGGCTGAATCGGATCGTCACCGTGGGCGTCGGCCGGCAGCAGCCCGGTCAGGCGGCCTATTGGTTCTACCGGATTCTCTGACGACCGACCTGGATCCGCATTCCCTGGAGACCCCATGACTTGCATACGACGGTTGCCGGCTCCTCCTTTCGCGCCCTCCCGTCCCCGGCGGCTGCTACGACGTGTGGGCGTCCTGATCCTCGCTTTCGCATGGCCCGCAGCGTGTGGTGGAACCGGGGGCAACGGATCGGAGGACGGTGCCCCGGCCGAGGGCCAGAACGGAAGCACCGCGACCGGGGCCGCGTGGCAGGAGTCCTTCCCCGACTTCACCCGTCATGTCATCGACGACTTCCAATCGGGATACCAGGCCATCGCGTTCGACGTGGACGGAGACGGACGAGAGGACGTGGCGGCTCTCTCCACGGGGGGGTCCGAGCTCGTTTGGTACCGGAATCCCGGATGGGAGCGCTACACCATCAGCACCGCCGCGGAGGGCTACATCAACATGGCGCCCCACGACATCGACGGGGACGGGGACCTGGACCTGGCCGTCGCCAGCGAGTTCAGCCTCGGAAACTCCACGGGCGGCGGTGTGATCCACTGGGCCGAGGCGCCCGACGACCCCACCGAGAACGAGGAGTGGCCCCTCCACCGGATCGACGCCGTGCCCACGTCCCACCGGCTGAAATGGGCCGACCTCGACGGGGACGGGAGCGAGGAGCTCGTCAACCTGCCCATCGTCGGGGTGGGAGCATCGAGTCCCGAGTACCACGGAGCGGTGGAATTCACGGCGTACGAGATCCCGGAGGATCCCACCGGCGAGGCCTGGCCGTCCCGCATCCTGGACGACTCCCGGCTGGAGGTGGCCCACGGACTGGCCGTCGTGGACTGGGACGGAGACGGCGCCGACGACCTCCTCACCGCCAGCCTCGACGGAGTCCATCTCTTCCGCCCCGCCCTGGAAGGTGAAGGAGGAGCGCCGGCCGTGATGCAGGTCGCCGAAGGGCACCAGGGGCCCCGCCCCGAGGCGGGATCCAGCGAGGTGGCGCTGGGAAGGCTGGGACCCGAAGGTCGCTTCCTTGCCACGAACGATCCGTGGCACGGAAACCAGGTGGTGGTCTACCGACCCACGGAATCGGACGAGCTACCCTGGTCCCGGAGCGTCATCGAGACCGGATTCCAGGCGGGTCACGCCGTGGTGACCGTGGACCTGAACGGCGACGGCTACGACGAGATCGTGGCAGGACACCGGGGCGGAGAGCGAAACCTCTTCATCTATCGATATCGGCCCGATGCGCCCGACGCGGAGAAGTGGGAGCGTATCCCCATGGACCTGGGAGGCGTGGCCGTCTCGAGCCTCGACGTGGCGGACCTGAACGACGACGGCGCCCCCGACATAATCACCATCGGGGGCGCCACCGACAACGTGGTCTGGTACGAGAACGAGGGCGTCTAGAATCCTACGTGGAGGCGGATCATGAACGCACCGGCGCCGAGCGCCTCTTCGGCCGGCTCGACGGTGGTTCCGCCGACGTCGAAGCTCTCGCTCAGGTAGTCCATGATCCCGAAGCTGTAGCGGAGCTCGGGAAGGAGGCGGAGATCGGTCCCCGGGAGATCGATCTCGAGCCCGGCACCCAGGTCGGCGGTCATGGCCAGGGTCTCCACCGCGTCGCTCAGCTCCCCCTCACCCCGCGGGAAGGCGAAGACCGGACCCGCCACCAGGTAGGGGCTCAGGGCCGGGGTCGGAAGCACCGTCAGTCGGAGATCCACCGGCACCTTCACCGCCGACAGGTCCAGGTCGTCCGTCACGACGTCGAAGTCGAAGGTCCCGACCCTCTCGTACAGGACGCCCGGACGAATTCCCAGCGGCCCCAGCCCGAGTTCGTAGCTCAGCCCCAGGTGATAGCCCGTCGAGTTCTCGAACGTGGCGCTGGCGCTGCTCGTGTTGATGTCGTCTTGATCGCTGAAGTTCAGCCCGCCCATGAGGGAGAGTCCCTGGGCCTGGACGGATCCGGCCGCCCCGAGGGCCAGAAACAGCGGAAGCACGAGAATCAGCGCGACTCTGCTCACAGTGGCTCGAATCATGGCTCCTCATCCTTGGATGGACGTGAGACAGCATGGGTGCGGAAACATATGTTTCCAATGTAACGTCCCAGCTCCATTCCATCCACCATCCCGTCGCCGCACGCGTCCGGCCAAGGTCCTGCTGCTCCGGATCGGAGCAGGCTTCGACAGGCCTCGCTCCTCTCACTCGCCATCCGGCGGGGACGGCGCTAGGGAGTCCAGGAGGACACGGTCCCCGACCCCGATGCCGCGCTCCTCGAACCAGCCCCGGTTCACCTCCAGGGCGGACAGATAGGGCTCTCCGGGGGGGTAGTTCGGGCAGTCCTCAGCGTAGGGACTCTCGCAGGGCTCCATCCGGCGGATGGCGACGATGGTGCCCGCGCTGTCGAGGAAGGCGATGTCGAGGGGCATCCGGGTCCGCCACATCCAGAAGCCGGCGGTATCGGGCTGGATGGAGTCGTACAGGAAGATCATTCCGGAGCCGGCCTCCAGCTCCGGTCGGACCATGAGCCCGAAGCCTCGCTGCTCCTCGGTCTCTGCCACCTCCACCCGGAGGCGGCTCGTGTCTCCGTCCGCCACGACGCTGACCCCGGCGGTGTCGAAGGCCACGGGGGAGCGCCACGAGACGCCTCGATCCCCGCACCCGAAAAGGAGCACCAGGAACAGCAGGATCAGCAGAAGGGGAATCGAGCCGGTGTAAGCCGACGGGACCGAAACGACGACCGGCCCGGCGGTTGAGCCGCCGGACCGGATCGCCCTGCTGAAAGACATCTCGACCATCACGTCCGCTGTGCGGTGACCGCCGGCGTCGGGCCTCCGGAACCCCGAGCTCCGATGCCCCTGGAAGACGGCCGCGTCAGCCGCCTACGGAGTGTCGGACCAGGGCGGACCCTGGTTGCCCCGGGGCACCGACTGCTCGCCCATGTAGACGAACTTCTGGATCCGCTTCCCCTCGTAGGTCTCGGTGGTGTAGATGTTTCCGTCCGAGTCCGTGGCCACGCTGTGGAGGCCGAACCACATGCCGGGGTAGCGGCCGCCCTGGCCGAAGGTGGTGACCTCTTCCATGGACTCCCTCTCGACGACCCGGAGGCGCTGGTTCCGGCCGTCGGCGAGGTAGATCCACCGCTGCTCGGAATCCGTGGAGAATGCGAGGTCCCAGGTGGAGCCCTCGCCCAGGGTCTCGGGAGCGTAGAAGTGCTCGGAGACGAAGTCGCCGTCCCGGGTGAAGATCTGGATCCGGTTGCTCTGGCGGTCGCAGACGTAGACCATGTCGTCCACCGACACGGGAGAGCAGTGCACCGGACCGCGGAACTGGTCCGCGGGCTCGGAGTCGGGGCCCCGGGGCCCGAACTCGTAGTCGTCGTCGGGCTCGTTGCCGTAAGCACCCCAGTAGCGGAGCATGTCGTACGACTCGGCGTCGATCACGGCCAGGCGGCGGTTGAAGTATCCGTCGGCGACGAAGACCTCGCCGTCGTCCACGTTCACGTCGGCGACGCGACCGAAGCTGTTCTCGGCGTGGCTGTCCCGCTCGAAGCCCTCGTCGCCGGAGCCCCGGGCTCCCGCCTCACCGACCTGATCGACCAGGTCGCCCTCCTTGGTCAGCTTCAGCATGTGGGAGTCCGGACCCCCGTTTCCGCCGACCCAGACGTAGCCGTCGTCGTCGACGAAGATCCCGTGGTTCGAGCCGGGCCACGTGGCGCCCTGGTAATCCTCGCCGGGCTCGCCGCCCCAGGAGTGGACGATGTTGCCGTCCCGGTCGAAGGCCAGGACCGGGGGGGCGCCCCGGCAGCACTCGCCGGTGGGCGGATCCTGCTCGGCACCCGACTCACCCCCGGTGAGGGCTGCCGAGCTCCGGTGGATCATCCAGATGAGGTCCTCGTCGTCCACGTGGACCCCGATGGCGTTTCCGAGGAGCCAGTTGTCGGGGAACGGCTGAGGCCAGAAGGGATCCACCTCGAAGTACGGGGCCTCGACCGTTTGCTGCGCATCCGGCGAGCCATTCAGCTGCTCCTGACAGGCCCAGAGCAGTCCCACGGCGGCGACCAGCCCGACCGCCACAC
>JBKHJU010000085.1:0-7219 GCA_046537985.1 Longimicrobiales bacterium | reverse complement strand
GTCTACATGGAGCACCTCTACATCTCGGCACCCGAGCGAAGCCTCTTCGCTTTTCACTCCCTGGTATCACAGTGGTTTCAGACGGTGATGAGCTGGGAGGCTCCGGAGAACGATGAGACCACCGACTTCCGGTGCAGGCGTCGCAACGTCTCGGAGGGGTTGTCGGTGGAGCTCGTTGCCGCGTTCTGCATCCGCCGTCACCTTTCCCACGAAGGGTTGTACGACGTCGTGCTTCGCTCGGTCACCCGCGGCGAAGACAAGTCTGCCATCGTATCGACGTTCCGGGCCACGCCCATCTCCTTCGCCAATGCGCTGGCGGTGACCGGGGCCTGGCTCAGGGGGTTCTCGTGGGAGAGCTAGCCATCGTGAGGGTGCTGGACGGCGCCGGCGTCCTCACTGCTCGCATGCCGGTCGAGGGCGATCAGATCACCGTCGGCCGAAGCTACGAGAACGACGTGGTCGTAGAGGACGAATTCGCCGACGCCAGGCACGCCGTGGTCCGGCTCCTAGGGGAGGGACGGCTCGAAGTGGAGGATCTCGGGTCGAAGAACGGTACCCGGGTCGGAGGCGGGGAGCTGAGACGGAGCTCGGCCGAGGTCCGCTTCGGTACGCCGATCGAGGTTGGGATGTCCACGATCACTGTTCACGCTCCCGACGACGCGACTTCCGAGGCCAAGAGCCTGCCCGGCCGGGCCCAGCGGCTCGTCGACTACTCCCGGCTGCCGGCATGGACCCTGGCAGGGCTGGTCGTGACGTACATTACCGTCAGTACCTGGTGGTCGAGCTTCGAAGCGACGACCGGGGCAGAGCTCGTGGCCATCTTCCTGGGTATCGGGCTCCTGATACTGGCGTGGGCCGGCGCATGGTCCCTGGGGTCGCGGCTCTTCTCGGGACACGCCCGTTTTCGCGAGCACCTGGGATTCATCTCGTCCGTGGCTCTCGTCGTCATGCCGGTGTCGACGGTGGTGGCTTGGCTGACCTTTGCCCTCGACAGCTCGATCGTTCGGTGGTTCGTCGAGTGGGTGATTCTCGGCGTCGTCCCCTTCGGTGTGGCGCTCTTCGGGCATATCGACATCGCCTCCTCCCGATCCCGACGATTCAAGACCGTGTTTTCCACCGCGGCGGCGGTGGTCGTCGTCGTGGGACTCGGGATGCTGTCGCGGATCGACGTCTCCCCTTCCGTGCAGATCCAGCAGTCCCTCGTAGCCGTTCCGCCCGTACCGGAGGCGCTGACCCGCTCCACGTCGCTGGACGTCTTCCTGGAGGAGATCGGCTCGGTGGAATCAGTTCTCGAGGCGGAGGCGAAGGAGGACGCCTCGTGATGGCACCGGGGTCGAGCGTGGTCCGGAGCGGGTTGGAACCCGCCCATTCCATCGACGCTCAACGCTCCACCTTCTTCGATCGTCTATCCGAGTAGGGCTCTCGCCCGACGGAGACCGACGGACTCACCTGCGAACCGGTCCCGCGAACCCACACTTCCACGAGCGAGGACATGCATGATCTCCCGACGCGAATGGCTTCGAATCACGGCCGGCGCCGGAGCGGCGCTCACCCTGGGTGGCTGCGGCCCGGACGGAGGCGAAAACGGTGCGGGCGCTGCGAGCGCGACGAATGCTCCGGGGGCGGGCGGTGCCGCCGGTTCGGGGGCTGCCGGTGGCGCGACCGCCACGTCTTCCGGAGCCCAGCAGGGCGAGATGATCCTTCGCACGATCCCCTCCAGCGGAGATCGGATCCCGGCCATCGGACTCGGTGGGCGCTGGATCTCGGCCGACGCCAGCCAGGAAGAGCTGGCGGCCCACCGTGAGGTGCTTCGCGTCCTGGCCGACGGGGCCGAAGGTGCGGGCCGGGTCTTCGACACCGCGTACGGGTACGGGGGCGGCGGATCCGAAGAGTACGCGGGCGAGTGGGCCCAGGAGGACGGCTTGGCCGACGACATCTTCTGGGCCACGAAGGTCAACGCGGCGGGGCGTGGAGGAGGTCAGGCCGATCCCGACGACGTCCGGGCACAGATCGAGCGGTCCTTCGATCGCCTTCGGGTCGACGTCATCGACCTGAACCAGGTCCACAACATGAGCGATCCGCCGACCCAGCTCGGCATCCTCCAGGAGTACAAGGAGGAGGGCCGGATCCGCCACATCGGCATCACGACGACCTTCGGGGGGCAGTACGAGGAGCTCGCACAGGTCATGCGGGACCATCCCCTGGACTTCATCGGCATCGACTACGCCATCGACAACCGCACGGCCGAAGAGGAGATCTTTCCCATCGCGCAGGACGAGGGGATTGCCGTCATGGTCTACCTGCCGTTCGGCCGGAGCCGGATGTGGGAGCGGATCGGGGACCGCTCGCTTCCCGAGTGGGCCTCCGAGTTCGACGCGAGCACCTGGGCCCAGTTCATGCTCAAGTTCGTCATCGCCCACCCCGCGGTGACGGTGGCCACTCCCGGGACCGGCGATCCGGAGCACATGCTGGACAACCTGGGCGGGGGCAGGGGCCGGCTGCCCACCGAAGAACACCTGGAGCGGATGATCGCCCTTGTGGAGGAACTGCCGGCGGCGTGACGATCACCGCGCCGCGGCCCGGGCGAAGGTGTCGGGTGAGGGTGCCGGCGGCGTTTCGGGTGGGTGGAGCATGAGCGGGATGAGCGGCCTTCGGGCCGGGTGGACACCTCTCCTCCGACTCGAGGGCCTCGCCGTCCTGCTCCTCGCCCTCACACTCTTCTCGACCCTCGACGGCTCCTGGCTCCTCTTCGCCCTCCTCGTCCTCCTGCCCGACCTCTCCATGCTGGGCTACCTCGGTGGGGCCCGGGTGGGAGCCATCACGTACAACGCGGCCCACACGTACCTCGGGCCGGCGCTCCTCGGGGGCGCGGCGTGGTGGCTGGCCGATCCCCTCTCGGGCCACGTGGCCCTGATCTGGACGAGCCACATCGGCCTGGACCGCCTCTTCGGATTCGGGCTGAAGCTGCCAACGGGCTTCGGAGACACGCATCTGGGTAGCATCGGGAAGGGCGGCTGACTCGCGAACCCCTCCTTGCCACGAGCGCCGGCACCGTTTACGATCGAGCCGACAATTCGATTCGGCGGGTGGGTCAAACGGAAGCCGGTGTGAGTCCGGCGCGGCCCCGCCACTGTATTGGGTCCGAGCGCACGCGGGATTCGCTCGGAACGACGGTTCGACGACGGCCTCCCACGAGGTCGCGAGCCACTGGGGGGGTGACTTCCCGGTAAGGCGAACCGCCGGCCCTGAGCCAGGAGACGTGACCCATCCATCTGCGCCATCACCTCCGCGGGGAGGCGGCTCGGACTGGGTGGATCCAGTGGAGTCCGGTCCTCGCGCAACGAAAGGACGGACTCCGATGCGAGACCCAGCACGCCACTCACCGGCGTCGGGCGCCACTCCTCCTGGGGCGCTTTCGGCCGCGACTGCTCGGGCAGCCCGCGGCAACCTTCTCACCCTCCTCCTTCTCATTCCCCTCGTGTGGGGCGGGCTCGCCTTCCCCGCTCCCGCCGCCGGCCAGCAGGACGAGCCCTTCGTCCTCGACAGCCTGGTGGTCACGGCGACCCCCACGCCGCGTACGGGGGATGCGGTGGCCAACCACGTGACGATCCTGTCGGGTGAGGAGCTCCGCTCCCGGGGGATTTCCTCGGTGGCCGACGCCCTTCGGCACACGAGCGGGCTCGACGTGGTCGGCAACGGCTCATTCGGGTCGCAGACGTCCCTGTTCCTCCGGGGCGCCGAGAGCGATCACACGCTGTTCCTGGTGGACGGGGTGCAGGTCAATCGGGCCGGAGGGAGCATCGACCTCTCCCATCTGACCACGGACAACGTCGAGCGGATCGAGATCGTACGGGGTCCGGCCAGCGCCCTGTACGGCTCCGACGCCCTGGCCGGCGTGGTTCACGTCGTGACGCGGACGGGACAGGGGCCACCGAGGCTGCGGGCGAGCATGGAGACGGCCTCGTATTCGGAGCCCCGGGACGAGGTGCTGGACGGACTTCGCCTCCGTGCGGACCTCGTCGGCGGATCGGACCGGTTCGGGTATTCGGCCTCGCTCAGCCGGGAGTCGACCGACGGGATCCTGGCCTACAACAACCGGTTTCTGAACACCGTGTTCTCGGGAGCCGCCCGCTTCGCCCCCGACGACCGCACCCGCATCTCGCTTGCCACCCGGATCACCGATCACGAGTACCAGTTCCCCACCAACGCGGCGGGACAGGTGGTGGACCGGAACGCCTTTACGTACGGGGACCAGTCGGTCGTCGATCTGACGGCGTCCCGGGACGTCTTCGATCTCCTCCAGATCGAGGTCAGCCTCGGAGTCAGCGAGATCGACACCGGGACCGACGACGCTCTGGACGACCCCTCGGACACCGAATCCTTCGTGAGCCTCGACCACTTTCGGCGGAGCTCGGGGCGCCTCCAGGCGAACCTCGATCTGGGACGCGTCGTCGCCTCGGTGGGCGGGGAGGTGGAGGAGGAGCGGGAGCGCTCCTTCAGCGAGTCCGTCACCGACTTCGGAACCAGCTTCGGGCGGAGCGAAAACGACCGGGACAACCTGGCGGGCTTCGTACACCTGACCGGCGAGCGGGGCGTGGTGGCCTTCAACGCCGGCGCCCGACTCGAGGAGAACGAGCAGTTCGGCAAGCAGGCCACCTGGGAGGGTGGGCTCTCCGCCCATCTGCCGGACCGGTCGTCCACCCGCTTGAGGGCTTCGGTGGGTACCGGCATCAAGGAGCCCACCTTCTTCGAGAACTTCGCTTCCGGCTTCGTCACCGGAAATCCCGACCTGGATCCCGAGCGCTCCCTCTCCTGGGAGGTGGGAGTCGAGCAGCACCTGGGCGGATCGAGGAGAGGGGGGTCGGCCGCCGGTGGGGGGGCCGGAGCGGCGGCGAGCTCGGTGGCCGGCCCGATCGCCACGATCCAGGCCACCTGGTTCGACCAGAGACTCGAGGACCTGATCCAGTACACGCCCGCCCCCCCGAGCCCCGGGGACCCCAACTACTTCAACGTGGCCGAAGCGACTTCCAGGGGCCTGGAAGTGGAGGCTGACGTGCACCTCGGAGCGGCGACGGGTGGAGCGCTGGGGGATCTGGAGGCCGGCGCTTCCTACAGCTGGATCGACACCGAGGTGACGGACTCGGGATTCGACACGGGCCCGGACGCATCCTTCGTGGAGGGGGAGAGGCTCCTGCGCCGCCCCACCCACGCCTTCGCCGTGCGGGCCTCGGGCTCACCGGCTTCGAGCGTCCGGCTACATACCCGGGTCTCGCACGTGGGGGATCGGGCGGACCGGAGCTTCGATCCCGCCACCGTCGTTTCGTCCAGGGTGAGCCTTCCCGGTTATACCCTCTGGAGCCTCGGTGGGGAGTGGGACGTGCTCTCGTCGCTCGGTGGGACGAGCGGGGCGGACGGAACGGGCGGCGGCGCGAGGGACGGCGGTGGGGGTGGCTCGGAGCGCGGGGCCGCCGTGTCCCTCACCCTCCGGGTGGACAATCTCCTCGACGAAGCCCGTGAAGAGGTGTGGGGCTTCCAGGCTCCCGGTCGACAGCTCCACGTCGGCATGAGCATCGGACTGGGAGGAGGCGACTGAATCCCCGAAGGTCTTCTCCTACGGCTCGAACAGTTCGTCCCGTCGGTTGGCGACCCGGGCACCCCGGAGGATTCTGCCTACGGCCCGGCTACGGCGTGGCTACGGCCCCGCGACCCCCTCCGCATCGGTCACGGTCACCGTCACGTTCCGGTTCGTGAAGAGGGAGCCGTCGCTGGCGATGGCCCGCAACACGTACGTGCCGGGCTCGTCGAAAACGACGTCCACCTCGTACCGGCCGTCTTCCGGGGGCTCGGGTATGTTCCAGGGCGGCGACCAGGGGGAGTTTCCGTACACCCGGGTGTCGGTCCACGTCTTCATCTGGACCGGATCGAAGGAGACGTGCTCCTCCAGCCCCCGGTAGACGATCCACGACATCCGCAGGCCCGGGCCGCTGATCGCCACGACCGACGACGGCGGGTTGTAGAGCTGCTCGGGGGTCCGGGGATTCCGGATGGGGCGCCGGTCCGGCACGTCGTCCGGGTCGTCGGCGTACGCGACCAGGGTCAGGGGCTCACCCACGCGCACGGATCGATGGTCGCTCCCCTCCACCGCCAGGTCCGGAGGGATGTTGGTCCGCAGGGCATCGGCCAGGCTCCCGTAGTCGCCTCCCACCTCCGTGGAGATCACCTGGGGATCGATGCGGTAGTCGGACTTGAGGGAGCCGTACGCCCGACGGGTCTCGCCGTGGGTCTCCAGCGTCCAGACCAGCTCCCGCTCTCCGAAGTCCTCCGGCACGTCCACGGTGAATAGGAACGGATTGCGCCGAGGGTAGAAGTGGGTGGGCTGGCCCTGGTCCGCGTCGTCCCGGTCGTACGCCTCGACCTCCAGGTCGTCGAGCTCTCCGGGATCGGCGAAGGCGAAGTAGTTGGCTTCCCCGACGGGGATGTCGAACTCCTCCTCCCAGTTGGAGTTCATGTATCCGAAGAAGAGCGTGTAGCCCCCCTCCTCCTCGTTCGGCCACCATCCCTCGAAGGCCGGCGACACGTTCTGATTCTCGAGGATCATGAACTGGGTCTGGGCCTCGGCGCCTCCGGCGGTGAAAAGGACCGTGATCAGCGAAAGAGCGATCAGCGAGGCGCTCATCGGCGAGGCGACCATCCGCGAGGCGACCATCCGCATCTTGCTGGCGCTCGTCTTCCGACCCGTCATTCTCCGTCCCCTCCGGCTGTCGCGTTCTCGTCCGTCGGCAACGCCGGTGCCCAGCAGAGCGGACACCCGACGTCGTACTCGTTCCGGTCCTTCATCCTCTCCCTGCGCTCGGCCATCTCGTCCTGGAACTGCTCTTCGGTGAGCTCCACCGAGTAGCCGAGGTCGATGAACATGTTGGAGACCGACCGCCGGCCCCCGCCGGCCCAGTTCCGGGTGTCGGCCAGGTTCGGGTTGGCCGGGGTCGTGTCCAGGAATCCGAAGACGTGGAGGATCGTGCCCTTGGGCAGGAGCGGGGCGTAGTCGTCCTCGTAGACGTACTGCTTGACCCAGTTGTGGTCGTATCCGACGCAGTTGAGGGTGAAGTGGTTGTGCCCCTAGATGGCTTCGATGCACATGCGGGCCCCCGGGGCATGCAGGTGGGGCTCGAAGGCCACGATCTTGGTGTGCTCGTCCAGGATCCGGAAGCTGTGGACCTCC
>JBKHJU010000084.1:0-7225 GCA_046537985.1 Longimicrobiales bacterium | reverse complement strand
GGACGCCCAACGGCAACGACTACGGGAAGGACCTCCTTCGGCAGCACTACGAGGAAGCGGAGAACGACCCGAATCACGACCACGGGGGCGGCTGAGACCGCGGGCGCAGGAGGCGGTCGAGCCGATGGAAACACGCACCCACACCCACGAAGAGGTGTTCCCCGCCCGGCCGGAGCAGGTCTTCGGGCTGCTGCACACCCCCAGCGCGATCCGCGCGTGGTGGGGGGCTTCGAGCGCCATCGTGCAGCCGAAAGCCGGAGGAATCTGGGCCGCTACGTGGGGCGAGGACGAGGACGACCCCGAGTACGTGACGTCGGCGACGCTCGAGGTCTTCGATCCTCCCCACCGCATGGTCTTCTCCGACTACCGCTACTCGGCCCGCTCCGGCCCCCTTCCCTTCGATGCCGACTTCGAGACCGAGTTCACGGTCGAGGCCCATCCCGAAGGCGCCGTCCTCCGGGTGAGCCAGGCCGGATTTCCGTGCACGCCGGAGGGAGACGACTTCTACGCGGCGTGCGAGAAGGGGTGGCGAGACACCTTCGGGGGAATTCGGCGGTACCTCGAGTCGCGCCGTGGATAACGGAGCACGGACCGGAAGCACCCGCAACTCGAGGGTGATCGGAGCTTCCCGCGAAGCGTGCTACCGGGCCTTCACCGACGCCGATTCGCTCGGCGCGTGGCTCGCCCCCGAGGGAATGACCGGGCGGGTCCATGAGTTCGATCCGCGGGTCGGAGGGGGATACCGCATGTCCCTCTTCTACGACTCGCCGGGGGACGCGGACCGGGGCAAGACGACCGGAAACGAAGACCGGTTCGCCGCCCGCTTCCTCGAGCTCGATCCCCCGCGCCGGATCGTTCAGGTCATCGAATTCGAGTCCGACGATCCGGCGTTCTCCGGGTCGATGACCATGACGGTCCTCCTGCACGATCACGAAGACGGGACCGAAGTCACCATCGCCTTCGACGGCATTCCACCCGGCATCCGCCCCGAGGACAACGAGGCGGGCACCCGATCTTCATTGGAGAAGCTGGCTCTGCGCCTGGAGGGGCCCGCTCGCTGACCGCCCGTCAGCCCGCCGGGCCGAAATCCCAGGTGGCGACGGGCGGGGGCCTGTCGTGAGCGGGGGGCCCGGAGTTTATTGAACCCATGTATGCTCGAGTCCACGCGATCTCTCCCTCGACCTGGGTGGCGGCGATCGTCCTCGTCGTGGCCGCCGGCCTGGGATGCGACGGCGGCCCAGTCGGCGATCGGGTCTGCACCCTCATCGGGTGCAACAGCGGCCTCACCGTCGAGCTGGAGGGCGCCATCGAACGGAGAGGGGTGCCCCCCGGTGTGCTACAACGCCACGGTGGTGCTGGACGTAGGACCTTGAGGTGGCCACCGGGAAGGGCGGGATGACACCAGGCCCACCCCAGGTCCGAGTCGGCGTCGGCGTCGTCATCCGCCGCGGTGACGAGATCCTCTTGATTCGCCGATCCGCCTCCCATGGATCCGGAACGTGGTCCACGCCCGGCGGCCACATCGACCCCGGCGAGTCTCTGGAGGAGTGCGCCGTCCGGGAAGCTCTCGAGGAGACCGGGGTCCACGTCGGGAACGTCCGGTTTCGGGCCGTCACCAACGACGTCTTCGAGGACGAGGGAAAGCACTACGTGACGGTCTGGATGGATGCGGACTACCGGTCCGGAGAGGCCTCCGTCGCAGCCGACTACGAGCTGACCGAGGTGGGATGGTTCCCGTGGGACTACCTTCCGGAGCCCCTGTTTCTTCCCCTTCTGAATCTTCTCGAGGGACGATGCCACGGGAAATCCCGAGACGTCGGCTCGGCTCCGAGACGCACAGCTCGGTTTCCGCGGAAACTGGAAGACGGGGCATCCGCCCACGGACCCACGATCCGTTCCTTTCGGGAATCCGACCGGTCCCAGCTCGAGGCCCTATGGACCCGGGTCTTCCCCGACGATCCGCCGAGAAACGCCCCGGGCCGGATGATCGACAACAAGCTGAAGGTGCAGCCCGAGCTGCTGCTCGTGGCCGCCACCTCCGAGGCGCTCGTGGGCGCGGTCGTGGCGGGATTCGACGGCACCCGGGGGTGGATCCATCACCTGGCTGTCCACCGGGACTTTCGGCGTCGGGGCATCGCCACCGCACTGGTTCGATCCGCGGAGGAAGGCCTCCGGGAGCTCGGCTGTCCGAAGGTGAATCTCCAGATCCGGGCGACGAACTCGGAGGTCCAGGCGTTCTACCGGGGCCTGGGCTACGAGGTGGAGGAACGGATCAGCATGGGGAAGGTGCTGTGAGCTTCCGCCTCCCGTCCTCCGGGACGCTCCCCTGTCCCGTCGGGTCCCCCAGCTCATCGGGTCCCCCAACTCACCGGGTCCCCCCAGCTCATCGGGCTCCCGCAATTCATCGGACGCCCCACTTCTTCGGGCTCCCCCACCCCGCCAGCCCACCCTACTCCGCCAGGCTGTCCACGATGGCTTGATAGGTGAGCTGTCGCGCCAGCCCGCTCACGTTCGGCCGCATGGGGTCACCCCGCTGCTGGATCATCCCCACGAAGATCAGCTCCTCCACCGGGTCGATCCAGAACCAGGTGCCGGCGGCGCCGCCCCAGGAATACTCACCGTCGGAGCGGTAGACCGCCGACGGGAACGGGTCGGTGACCACCGCGAAGTCGAGTCCGAATCCCCGTCCCTGCCCGGGCCCGGAGATCCCCTCGGCGAGCTGGTCGTTGTGCATCATCTCCACGGTGGTGGGTGAGAGGATGCGCACGCCGTCCAGCTCGCCCCCGTTCAGGAGCATCTGGCTGAACCGCATGTAGTCGGTCGTGGTGGAGACGAGCCCGCCCCCGCCGGAGAAGAAGGTGGTGGGATCCAGGTAGGGTCGCGAGCCAACCTCCCCGTCGGTCCCGGGCGACGGCACCAGCACCCCCTCGTCGTCGTAGTCGTAGTACTGGACGAAGCGGTCGTGATCCTCCTCGGGCACGTGGAATCCCGTGTCCACCATCCCCAGGGGCCCGAAGATCCTCTCCTCGAGGAACTCGTCGAAGGGCTGACCCGAGAGGACTTCCACCAGGTATCCCTGCACGTCCACCGAGATGCTGTAGTACCACTGGGTCCCGGGCTGGTGGCGGAGGGGAATGTCGGCCAGCTTGGCGATCATGTCCTCCAGGGTCTGATCCCTGGAGAGGACGCCGCGGGCGGCGTAGAGGCTGTCCACCGGTCCCGGCGCGCCGATGCCGTACGCGAGCCCCGAGGTGTGGGTCATGAGCTCCCGGATCGTCATGGGGTGATCCGCCTCCACGAGCTCCGGCCCGTCCGGGCCCCAGTCCTCGGCCACCATGAGCCCCTCGAACTCGGGAATGTAGTCCTCGACGGGATCGTCGAGCTGGAACTTCCCCTCCTCGTAGAGCGTCATGAGCGCCACGCCGGTGACGGGCTTGCTCATGGAGTAGATCCGGAAGATGGCGTCTTCTTCCACGGGATCCTCGGCCTCCAGGTCCCTGAACCCGTAGGTCTGGAAGTCCACCGTGCGGCCACCTCGGGCGATCATGGTCGTGATGCCGGCCAGGCGACCGTCGTCGACCAGCGCCTGCATCCCGTCGTGGAGGCGGGTGAGGCGTTCGGAGGACATTCCCACCTCTTCGGGGGCGGCGGTGGGAAGTGGAGACCCGGTCGGGGCACCGGCCGCCGTGCCCCCCGCCGCGGCACCGTCGGGATCGCCCATGCCCGCGGGCCGGTCGCATCCGGAGAAGACGAGGGCCAGGGTGAGGATTCCACCGAGAAGTGCCGAGGCGGTGCCGCGAGAAGACGTCGGTGGTCCGTGAAGCATGGGTTCTCCGTGAAGCAAGGATTCTCCGTGGGGCGAGGGTCCTCCCTGAACCGATCTCCGAGGAAGATCGGCGACGGGCTCCGCTATTCTACAGGACCGGATGGTGACACGCGACGAGGCCCGGGTGGCCCGGAAGGAGGACGGCGCCTACACTCTATATCGAGTGATTCGACAGCACCGGAAGGTGCCGCAGCAACCCACGCGGAACGTCCCGGGCGGCCTCCACGCCCGTCGCTTCAGATCACGATACATCCATGCACCCAGCCCTCGTCTGCATCTTCGTACCCATCCTGCCCATGGGATCAGCCACGGCGATTCCAGGCCCAGTCCAGGCAGCCGACGGCACGGTGTCGGCCACCGGACCTTCCGTCGCCCGAAAGGCCCTCTTTTCGTCCTTCGGATCCGTGGCAGGAAGCCTGCTCCGGCTCGGCAGCGGAATCCCCCTGGGAGTGATCACGGGGAGCGCATCCTTTTCCGCCGGCTTCACGATCGCCGGGGCGTGCCTGGGGTGGCAGGTCGGATCGCTGATCGGGTGACAGAGATGATCTCGGACGAGCTTCGAGAGCTTCTGGACCACATGACGTGGGCCGACGCCGTCGTCTGGACGGAAGTGCTGGACCTTCCTTCCGCGGAGGCGGACCCCCGGATCGGCCAGCTCCTTCACCACGTGCATGCGGTGCAGCGGGCGTACCTCCAGGTCATCCGCGAGGATCCCGTCGACCTCCTCGACCTCGAGGACTTCGAATCCCTCGACGCGCTGGCGGCGTGGGGTCGGGCGTCTCACGAAGACCTCGACGACCTCGTCGGTGACCTGGGCCCGGGCGATCTCGAGCGGGAGGTTCGATTCCCCTGGGCCGAGCACCTGGCCGCCCGCTTTGGATCGGTTCACCCCACGACCGTGCGCCAGGGTCTCCACCAGATCGCCTCCCACTCGACCTATCACCGGGGACAGATCAACACCCGGATCCGGGAGCTGGACGGGGAGCCTCCCTTGACGGACTTCGTGGCCTGGATCTGGGCAGGGCGGCCGGAGGCGGATTGGCCGGAACGAGGCTGACCCCCGTGATCAGTTGAGAAGGGACCCTCATCCTTCCTTACGGAGGGCCCGATTCCATTCGCGTCGGTAGCTCGCCAGTCCAGCCCCTCCCACCGCTCCGGACGAGGAATGGCCGGAGAGGCCCGCCTGCCCCCTACTCCACCTCCACCGCGCCCTCGAAGACGACCTCCCGGACACCACCCTGGACGTGGGCGATCTCCACTTGGTAGAATCCCGGGTCCACGTCGGTGACGATCCCATCGTATCCGAACGTGGCCAACACCTGGATGCAGACCATCTCTCGCCGGGTCGCGACCACCTCCAGGATGACCGTGTTCTCCTGTAATGCGACCTCCCCCTCGACGTCGTAGCACGGCACCGGAGTGCCGACGGCCCCCTGGAAGCGGATCTCGCCGTCCCCCCCCGTCGCGCCCAGGTCGGGGATCGGCTCCTCGGATCCCGGCCGGATCTGCTCCACGGTGAAGTCCAGGGAGCTCGGGTCCACGCTCGTGATGCTGGAGCAGCCGGAGAACGCCCCGACGACGGAAAGCACGAGGAGCCAAACGCAGATCGGGGGAAGAGTTCTCGTCATGGGGATGCGGAGTCGAGGGTGGTTTATCATCATTCTACAACCGCTCACCCACTGAACGATCCGCAACCGCATAACTTGACGGCGGAAGCCACCCCTCCCCCGCGCCGCATCGAGACTCCCCGTCTCCTGCTCCGCGCGTGGGATCCCGACGACGCCCCCCTGCTTCGGTCGGCCATCGACCGGAGCCTGGATCACCTCCGGCCCTGGATGCCGTGGGCCCGGGAGGAGCCCAGGTCCATGGAGGACACCCGCGAGCTCCTGGAAGGATTTCGGGAGACGTTCGAGGCCGGGGACGACTTCGTGTACGGGATCTTCGACCGGAATGAAACCGAGGTCCTCGGCGGAACGGGGTTGCACCCCCGAATCGGACCCGGCGGCCTCGAGATCGGCTACTGGATCCGGGTCGACCGGACCGGGGAAGGGCTTGCCACGGAGGCGGCCCGGGCCATGATGGAGGCGGGATCGGCCCTCCCGGGGATCGAGCGAATCGTCATCAAGTGCGACCCGGAGAACGAGGCCAGCCGCCGGATCCCCGAGAAGCTGGGATTCACGTTGCGGGACAGGCTCGAAAACGACGCCGAGACACCGATGGGCGAGCCCCGGGACACCCTCGTGTTCGAGATCTCGACGACCCGGGAATCCGAGGCGTCTCCGGGCTGACCACCGGGGCCTCGCCACAACTCGAACGTTCACGTATGAATCTCGGGAAGGGATGATGAACGCCCAGGAGCTGAGGGAGCTTCAGGCTCCCCTGAAGCAGAAGTACCGTGACAACCCGGACGCGGGAGAAGTCCGAGCCTACGCCGAGGGTCGCCTGGGCGCAGGCATCACCTGCTCCGTATCGGGCTGGGGGGAGGACACGCTGGCGGGACTCCACCCCGCCACCGGCGGGGACGGCAGCAAGGCGTGCTCTGCAGACATGCTTCTGGAAGCCCTGGTGGCCTGCGCGGGCGTCACGTTGAACAGCGTCGCGACCCACATGGGCATATCTCTGAAGGACGCCGCCGTGCGGGCCGAGGGCCGCTGGGACGCCGGGGGCACCCTCGGCGTGTACCGGGATGCCCCCGTCGGACTCACCGACATCGAGCTCTCCACTGACATCAGCCTCGTCCACGGCCCCCTTCGATGCACGCTTCTTGCATGAATTCCCCCCGGAACCCGATCCGGCGCTCGGCGACGCCGCGTCCTTGGGCGCCGCTCCCTCTTGCACCGCGTCCTAGTGCGCCATTCCCGGCATTCGAATACCGAAGGAGGACGACCCCACATGCGAAACTCCTGCCATCCCGGAAACCTTTTCAGCTCCTGTCTTCCGGGTCCCCCGGGCCTCCCGGGCCGTCTCCTGGGCCGTCTTCTCCTCCCCGCCGTCCTGATGGTCCCCCTCGTGACCTGCGGGGACAGCTCCACGGGGCCCGACGAAGAGCCGTTCATGTACTCCCACACCCGAAACCCGGGAACCTCGGCCGAGGACTTCCTCCGGGACGACGACTTCACCCGGCTGACCATCGAGATCGACTACGTGGGCGAGCTACACCCCGACCAGCGAGCCCTGGACAGCCTCGAGGTCTTTCTGGAGAGGCGGCTCCACAAGCCGGACGGGATCGACATCTTCCTGGACGAGTCGATCCCGTCGGGCTCGAGCCCCTACTCGGCCGACGATATCCGGGCCATGGAGCAGGAGCACCGGGACACGTACAGCGAGGAGGGCGAGCTCGCCGCGTACTACATCTTCCTCGACGGGGAGTACGAGGAGCAGAACGTCCTGGGTGTGGCC
>JBKHJU010000083.1:0-7225 GCA_046537985.1 Longimicrobiales bacterium | reverse complement strand
GGCCAGGGCGGGACCCTCGGCGACGCCGAAGACGCCCACGAGGGCGACCGTGACGCCGGCATGGAAGGTGCCGAAGAAGCCGGGGGACGACGGAATGGCCACGGCGAAGGCGATGATGGCGTTCATGAAGAGGGCCGCCACGTACGAGGCCTCGATCCCGAAGGCCCGGAAGCCCATCCAGAACCCCAGGGTGTGCCAGCACCAGAAGGCCACGCTCCAGACGAGCGCCAGGACGAGGAGCCGGGGGCTCCGGAGAGAGGTGATGCCTTCCAGGAACGCCTCCAGCGCGTCGACGATCCGGCGCCGGGCGTCGGCCGGAAGGACCCGTATGGCCACCGATTCGAAGAGCCGGACCAGCCTCTTCGGCCACAGGACGAGGACGACGAGCCCGAGGAGGACGACCCCGACGATCACCACCATCCCATTCACCACGGTCCCCACCGGCCGCCCGCCGACCATGGCGTCCTCGGGAAAGGTGGGCGCCGCCACCGACACGACCAGGAGAAGGAGGATCGTGAAGGCGTCCAGGAAGCGCTCCACCACCAGGGAGCCGAAGGCCCCGCTCGTGCTCACGGGCTCCATCCGGGCCAGGGCGTAGGCCCGGGCGAACTCCCCGATGCGGAGGGGAAGGAGGTTGTTGGCCATGAAGCCGACGCTCACCGAGGCGAAGCGGGACCGAAGGCCGGTCCCGGTGCGGACCGGACGGAGGAGGACTTCCCACCGCATGGCCCGGACCAGGAATCCGGCGGTGCTGATGGCCACCGCCACGGTCAGGAGAAGGTAGTCGGCCGCCCGGATCCTCAGGAGCACCTCGCCGAAGTCCACCCCCCGGAGCACCCACCACAGGAGGAAGACGGTGACGCCGAATCCGAGAAGGACCCGCCAGTCGGTGAAGGTCCGCCACCCGGACGTGGGCTGGAAGGATCGGCCCCCGGCATGGGACTCCACCGGCTCGGGCGAGCCGGCTCCCTCGTGTCTACCTGGGGGCCCTGTCTCTCGCTCGTCCGTCACGGGCGGTCCAGTCGGGTAGGGGGTTCGGCGGGTGCGGTCTCCGTGTGTCGCCCCGGAAGCCGGCCGGCACCACCCACTCAGAAGCCGGCCGGCGCAACCCACTCGCCGGGCTCCTTCACCAGGGACGGAGCCCGTCGGATGAGCTCGGCCATCTCCCGCACGGCCCGCTCCATGCCCACCAGGATCGCCCGGGAGACGACGCTGTGGCCGATGTTCAGCTCCTCGATCTCGGGGATGGCGGCCACGGGCACGACGTTCTCGTAGGTGAGGCCGTGGCCGGCGTGGACGGCGAGACCGAGATCCCTTCCCTTCCGGGCGGCGTCCCGGAGCCGCATCAGCTCCCGGGCCCGGCCGTCGTCGTCGGTCGCGTTGGCGTACTCCCCGGTATGCAGCTCCACCGCCTCGGCGCCGAGGACCTGGGTGGACTTGAGGGCCTCGGGAGTGGGATCCACGAAGAGAGAGGTGCGGATTCCGGCCCGCTCGAGGGACTCGAGGCTCCGACCCACGGCGTCGCCGACCTCGTCCGAGGCCAGGTTCAGCCCCCCCTCGGTGGTCACTTCGCGGCGCTTTTCGGGCACGAGGGTCGCCTGCATGGGCTGGAGCTGTCCCGCCAGGGACACGATCTCCGAGTCCGTGGCCAGCTCCAGGTTCAGCCCGGTCCGCACGGTCTCCATGAGGAGCCGGACGTCCCGCTCCTGGATGTGGCGGCGATCCTCCCTCAGGTGGACAGTGATCCCGTGGGCTCCACCCATCTCGGCCAGCACCGCCGCCCGCACCGGATCGGGCTCGTCGGTCTTCCGGGCCTCCCGCACGGTGGCCACGTGATCGACGTTGACGTAGAACCTCATCCTCTTCGTCCCCCTTTCCTGCGCGTGATTCCTCGCCGCACCGCTCCGGACCGTCTCATGCCCCTCCCCGAGCCTCCGACTCTTCGCGGCGCTCGAAGAGCTCCTCCAGCTGGGCGGACACCTCGTCGTCCAGCCCCGTGGGCCGGAGCGCCTCCAGGAGCTCCCGACCCAGGGCCGCGTAGAGCCTCCGGTCCCGGCCCTCCAGCATTCGAAGATGGAGATGGATCGTCTCCGCGTCACCCCGCGCCACCGGTCCGGTCAGGGCCTGACGGGCCCCCAGCTCCTCCAGGTTGCGGAGGGTGCCTCGCACCAGGGGGAGGAGGGCGTCGAACGCGTCTTCCTCGGGGATCCCGGCGCGGTCCAGGAAGCGGGCCGCCGCCGAGAGGACCGCCAGCAGGTAGTTCGAGGCGAAGACTCCCGCCACGTGATAGTACGGCCGCTGGCTCACGGGCACGGTGAAGGACCTGGATCCCAGCGCCGACACGATCCGCCGGGCGGCGCCAAGTGCCTGGGGCTCCCCGGAGATGGCGAAGTACGAGCCCGGCAGGAGGTCCGCCCCGGTGATCGGGTGGGCCACCGTCTGGAAGGGATGGATCGTCCCCACCGAGTATCCCTGCGTGTGAAGGGGCGCCAGGGGATCGGTGCCCAGGGCTCCCGAGAGGTGGAACGCCGTCGCTCCCCGGGGAGCCTCACCGTGTCCGGAGAGCGTCACGGCGATCTCCGAGAGCTTGTCGTCGGGAACCGCCAGGATCACCGACGTGACGTCCGCCGGCGGACGCTCCAACCCGAATACGTATCGGGCATGGCCCTGGATGAAGAGGGGATGGGAGGGGGGCTCGGGACGTCTTCCGCAGTATACGAGGGAGCCCAGGATCTCGGTCTGCCAGAGGGCGTAGCCCAGGGCGAGCCCCATGCGACCGGGACCTACGATGAAGAGATTTTCGCTCAAACGACCTCCAGCACGTCGATTCCAGACCTCTTGCGAAGCCGCCCCAGGAGGGCGTCCGGAACCCGGGCGGTGACGTCGATGGCCACCCCGTTCTCCTTCCGGGCCAGAACCTCCCCTTCCCGGTACAGGCTCGCAAGCGTCCGGCCGTCGCCGGCCGGAACCCGAAGCGTCACGTGATGGAGCTTCGAGCGGATTCGGTGCTTGAGCGTCTCCTTCAGGTCGTCGAGACCTTCCCCCTCCAGGGCCGAAAGGAAGACCGCCGGCGTGGACTGGAAGGCCCGCACCCGCTCCTGGACCGCCTGAACCTCTTCCAGCTCCAGCCGGTCCACCTTGTTGAAGACCAGGATCTGGGGCCGGTCGTCCAGCTCGAGCTCGGCCAGGACCTCCTCCACCACTCCCTTCTGCTCCTCCCAGTCCGGATGCGAGGCGTCGATGACGTGGAGGAGGATGTCCGCCTCCCGGGCCTCTTCCAGGGTCGAGCGGAAGGAAGCGATGAGGTGGTGCGGAAGCTTCCGGATGAAGCCCACCGTGTCGGTGACCAGAGCCTCGTATCCGTCTCCCAGGTCCACCGTGCGGGTGGCCGAGTCCAGCGTCGCGAAAAGCCGGTCCTCCACGAAGAGGTCGGCGCCGGAGAGGGCCCTCAGGAGCGAGGACTTCCCGGCGTTGGTATATCCCACGAGGGAGGCCCGGTAGGTGCCCTCCCGTCGGGCCCGGCGGGTCTTCCGGGCCGCCGCCACGTCCTTGAGCTTGCTCCGGAGATCGCTGATCCGCCGATCGATGAGACGGCGGTCCGTCTCGAGCTGGGTCTCACCGGGGCCCCGGAGGCCGATTCCGCCCCGGGTCCGGGAGAGGTGGGTCCACATGCGCTTCAGCCGAGGAAGGAGGTATTCGAGCTGGGCCAGCTCCACCTGGAGCTTCGCCTCCCGGGTCCGGGCCCGGGTGGCGAAGATGTCCAGGATGAGCTCGGGACGGTCCATGACCCGGACCCCGATGTGGTCCTCCAGGTTCTTCCCCTGGGCCGGCGAGAGCTCCTCGTCGAAGATGACCAGGTCCGCGTCCTCGTCCTGGACGACGCGACGGATCTCGTCGGCCTTTCCCGATCCCACGTAGAAACGGGGGCTCGGCGACTGGATGCGCTGGGAGACGACGCCCACGACCTTTCCTCCGGCCGTGTACGTCAGGCGTCCCAGCTCCTTCAGGTGCTCCTCCGCCACGCGGAGGTCCATGTCAGCCGGCGGGGCGGCCACCAGGACCGCTCGCTCCACCGGCGTCTGGTTGTCGATCAGCTGTGTGGGAATGTGTCGCTCCTGCGCGAATGGTCTCTCACGGGCCTGGTCACGGCCCCCCTCGAAGGTCCGGTCTCAGGTCCAGGAACGATCCCGTCTCGTACTCGAAGGGCAGCTCCACCGTCACCCACTCGGTCTCCCCGGAACCGACGTGGAGTCCCGTCGAATGGAAGGCCTCTCCCGGGAGCATTCACCCGTCGCGAGGAGCGCGGCCACGATCACCCTCTTCACGCTCTTCGTACACCGCACGGGGTGGTCAGGTCTCATCTCCGACACCTTGGTCCGCCACCCCGGCCCTACCCTCCACCTCCCCGGTCTCCTCGACCACGTCCTTCTCGTCCCCGCCCGCCTCGGCCACGGGGACCCCCCTCTCCACCGCCTCCCCGCGCTTCTTCTCCCACCACTCCAGGCGCTCGGCAACCCTTCGCTCGAAGCCGTAGGGGCCCGGAGCGTAGAATCGCGTCCCCTCCAGGGAGGCGGGAAGGTACTTCTGGGGAGCCACGCCGTGCTCCTCCTCGGGGTCGTATCGATACCCTTTCCCGTAGCCCAGATCCTCCATGAGGTCGGTGGGGGCGTTGCGAGCGTGGAGGGGAACGGCCTCGGAGCGAGTGTCCTTCGCCGCCCGCACGGCTCTCTTCCAGGCTGCGTAGATCCTGTTCGACTTGGGGGCCGTGGCGAGGTATACGACGGCCTCGGCGATCGCCAGCTCTCCCTCGGGGGACCCCAGGAAGTGGTATGCGTCCCGGGCGGCCATGGCCACGCCCAGCCCGTCGGGATCGGCCAGGCCGATGTCCTCCGACGCCATGCGGACCACCCTGCGGGCGACGTAGAGGGGGTCCTCCCCTCCCTCCAGCATCCGCGCAAGCCAGTAGAGGGCGCCGTCGGGATCGCTCCCCCGGACCGCCTTGTGGAGGGCCGAGATGAGGTTGTAGTGCTCCTCTCCCGACTTGTCGTAGACGGCGAACCGGTGCTGCAGGGCCGTCTCGGCCACGTCGGCATCGACGGTCCCGCCCCTACCGGCCAGGCCGGCGGCGGCCTCCAGCACCCCGAGAGCCCGCCGGGCGTCCCCGTCGGCAGAGCGGGCGATCCATGCCAGGACCCCGTCCTCCACCTCCAGATCCAGCTCACCCAGTCCCCGTTCCTCGTCCTCGAGAGCCCTTCGCAGAATCCGCTCCAGGGCCTCGACCCCCAGGGGCTCCAGGACCATGACCGGTGCCCGGGAGAGGAGCGGTCGCACGATCTCGAAGCTCGGGTTCTCGGTGGTGGCCCCGATGAGGACGACGATCCCCTCCTCCACGGGGGGAAGGAAGGCGTCTTGCTGGGCCTTGTTGAAGCGGTGGATCTCGTCGCAGAAGAGGATGGTGCCCCGCCCCGTGATCCTCCGTCGCTGCTCGGCCTCGGCGATGATCTCCCGGACCCGGGGAATGCCTTCGGTCACAGCGCTGAAGGCGACGAATCTGGCGTCGCTGGCGTCGGCCAGGAGACGGGCCAGCGTCGTCTTTCCGCTCCCCGGCGGGCCCCAGAAGATCATGCTCGACAGGGAGCCTCCTTCCAGCATGGACCGGAGGGGCTTGCCGGGATCCAGGAGGTGGGTCTGTCCTTCGAACTCGTCCAGGGTCCGGGGCCGGACCCGGGCCGCCAGGGGTGCGCTCTTCCAGGCGGCCGCCCCTTCCGTCGCCGCCGGCGACCTCGACGCGTCCGGCGTCTCTCGGCTCCCGCCTCGACGCCCTCGCCCGCTCCCTCCTTCCTCGCCGGCTCGGTCCGGAAACAGGTCCAGCTCACCCACGGGGCTCCTCCGCTTCCTTCTCCCGGCCCGAAAGATCCTCCTCGCACTCCCCGGGCTCCGTCCGAGCCCCGTCCCGCTCGGTGGGAGCCTCCTCTCTCTCCTCCAGGTAATCCTCCACCAGCTCCGCCAGGGTCTCCCGCTCGTTGAGGCCCGGGTCCTCCAGGACCTTCTGGAGGAGGTGGTCCAGGATCCGTCCGAAGCGGGGACCGGGCTCGAGCCCCATCCGGATCAGGTCGCGACCGTCCAGCGCCAGATCCGACTCATCCAGGGGAGGATCGCCGGCCAGCTCCTCCCGCAGCCTCCGCCACGCCGCCACCGTTCGGTCCGCCGCCCGCGCGCCACCGGCTTCGCCCCGGCTTCGGCGCCGATCGACCCGGGCCGACGCCACCCAGAGCCGGGCGAGGACCGGAAGGCGCTCCGGACCGTGACGGCTCAGCCAGCGTCGGAGCTGGGCACCGTCGGCCTCCGGATCCGGGGGAAGGATTCCCGCCTCCACCAGGCTCGACACCGCATGGACCGTGGCGTTGGAGAACCGGAGACGGCTCAGGACGGCCCCGGCCCTGCGGGCGCCCCGCTCCGGCGTGGACAGACCCCGGTCTTCGTTCTCGTGCCCCGCCACCTCGTCCGGGCCTCCTACCCCGTGGAGGAGAGCCGCCAGCCGGAGCTTCACCCGACCGGCCGGGAGGGTGTCCACGGTGAGGAGAGCATGCTCCCAGACGGCTCCGGTTCCGGGATCGGGCCGGGGGTGGCCCACGGTGGCCTCGAGCTCGGGATACAGCTCGGCCAGCACGCCCGACGCAGCGTAGAGGCCCAGCGCCCCGGACGGGGGCTCCCCTCCCACCAGGACCTTGGTCAGCTCCTCCCGGACCCGCTCCGCCGACAGGTGATCCAGGTCGCCCACGGACATGCAGAGGGCCCACCACGTCTCCTCGTGGATGCGGAATCCGAAGCGTCCGGCGAAGCGGAGGGCCCGGAGGACGCGCAGATAGTCCTCGCGGAAGCGCTCTTCCGGAGTGCCCACCGTCCGCAGGATCCCGTCCTCCAGGTCCTGCATGCCCCCGTAGGGATCACGGAGCTCCTCCCGGAGGGGATGCCACGCCAGGGCGTTGACCGTGAAATCCCGCCGGGCCAGGTCCTCCTCGACGGAGTCGGCGAATTCCACCTTCGCCCTGCGCCCGTAGGTCTCCACGTCGCGACGGAACGTCGTCACCTCGTGGAGGACGCCCGAGTGGTCGAGAACGCCCACGGTCCCGTGCTCGATCCCGATGGGCACCGTGCGGCGGAAGATGCGTCGAACGTCGTCGGGGCGAGCCCGGGTGGCCAGGTCCCAGTCGCCCCCCGGGCG
>JBKHJU010000082.1:0-7242 GCA_046537985.1 Longimicrobiales bacterium | reverse complement strand
GGAATGGATCGGCCCCAGCCCATTCGAACGAGCGCCACCGGCAGTGGGCTCGCCACGGGAGGCGCCGACGCGGCTCCCATCTGGGCCGAATTCATGAATCGGGTGTACTACGGGGTCGACGAGGAAGCCGACTCCGCGGCGGCGGCGGCCGACTCGGCCGCCGTCGCCCTGGACGAGACCGAAGACGCCGAGGGCGCGGGACCCTACGGCGGAGGAAGCGCTGCCATGGCCGAGGGGTCGAGCATCTACGGATTGATGGAGGAGAATACCGGTCCACTGCTGGAGGTGCCGGATCCCTGGCCCATGCTACCGGGGCTCATCACCCGTCGGGTCGACAGCGAGTCCGGGCTCCTGGCGTCCCCGTGGTGCCCCGACTCTCTCGCGTACACGGAGATCTACGTCCCCGGAACCGAGCCCACCGAGGTGTGCGACCGGCAGAACCCGGGCGAGTTCGACGGATCCCGCCCGCCTCCCTCCCTGGATCTTCGGTAGGAAGGCCACTCCGACGGAGCGTCGAGGTCACGAACGCCGGCAGCCCGGGCCGAGCCCCTCCCCGCTACGGCCGCGTCCGCCCGCCGGCTAGGCCAGCTTCTTCCGGGCGTTGCGAACCGCCTCGTCGACCCGGGCTTTCACGTCGTCCGCCAGGTCGTCCCAGCGATCCCCGGCCTCCACCTTGATGTCCCCGGCGGCCCTCCGGATCTTCTTGCGCGTCCGGCTTCCGCTCTGGGGAGCCGTCAGCATGGCGATCCCGGCGCCGATGGCGGCCCCGAGGAGGAGACCGGACACGAAGTTGAAGACCTGCTCGTTGTTCTCGTACTTCATCTCATCCTCTCGGTCATGTCATCGCAGTGATGTCATGACGGTATATTCCCTATATTGGATCGCAGTTCCATGCGGCCCCGGAGTCGTCCTCCCGGAGGTCGGGGCACCGCCCCACCGAATCCGGACCAACGCGAACGTGGAAGGCCCGTCATGACACCTCCGAAGGAGCTCGCCCTGCCCGGATCGACGCTGCGGATCCTGAGACGGTCGCTCCAGGGCGAGGTCGGTCGTCTTCCGACGATCCATGCCCTCCATGCGGCCGGATATCGGGCCGGATTGGATCTCGCTCCGGAGCTCCACGAATCGGCCCGCCCCCGTAAGCTGGAAGACCTTCCCGAGGAGGACTTCTGGGGGCTCCTGGAAGCCTTCTTCCTTCGCCGGGGGTGGGGCCGCCTGGACCACCGGACCCCCCATCCCGCCGTGGGAGTGCTCGTCGCCACCGACTGGGCCGAGGCCGACGACGAGGAGGACGAACGCCAGCCCACCTGCGCCTTCACTTCGGGCCTTCTGTCCAGCCTTCTCACCGAGGTGGCGAACGCGCCGGTGGCGGTGCTGGAGCTGCGATGCCGGTCCCGGGGAGACGGAGAGTGCCACTTCGCCTTCGGAGCCGAAGGCGTGATCCACGATCTGTACGGCTCTCTCCTCGAGGGCTCGAATTTCGAGCTCGCCCTGGACACGCTCTGAGAAAGGCGACGGCACCTCTCGACCCCATGCGTGTGATGGGAATCGACTACGGAGAACGCCGCATCGGTGTGGCCCTCAGCGACCCGACGGGAACCATCGCGTCTCCTCTTCCCACGCTGAAGAAGCGTAAGGGAAAGCGTCCGCCCTACGGGAACCTCGAGGAGATCGCCGAGGAGCACGGGGTGAAGGCGCTGGTCATGGGCCTTCCCCTGAGCTCGGCCGGGGCCGAGACGGAATGGACGGAAGAGGTCCGGAGGGTGGGAGCCAGGCTCGCCGACCGCCTGGGAGTCCCGGTCCACTACGTGGACGAGCGGATGACCTCGGCCCGAGCCCGACGAGTGGTTCGGGGACGCCTGGGCCTTCCTCGGGGGCGACGGGAAGAAAAGGAGCGGGTCGATGCCGCAGCCGCCGTCCTGATCCTCCAGAGCTGGCTGGATCGACCGGTCACCGGCTCGTCCGACCCGGACGAGGAGTCGGGCCCGGCCGACGCGTCGAGCTCCGACGACGGCTCGCACTGATACCGCAAATGCCCAGTCTGCGACCTTCGGCCCTCGGTTCCGATTCGGGGGGGCGGGCCTTCCCAGTCCGTCACCGCGACCGCCAGAGCCACTTGTCCGCCGTCCTTCGCTGCGCCGTTCTCCTCTCCGGGATTCTCTTCGCCGGAGCCTGCGGAAGCGGGGACTCCGCACCGGGTCCCGACGAGACCGTGACGGGCGAGACGGGCGAGACGGGCGAGACGGGCGAGACGGGCGAGACGGGCGCGGCCGGCCGACCGGACCCGACGGGTACAGCCGACCCGGTGCTGATCCACGTTCCGCGCGGAGCCCCGTTCACCACCGTGGTGGATACCCTCGAGACCCGGGGGCTCGTGGGTCACACCCTGCTCTTCCGGATCTACAGCCGGCTTCGGGGGGTGGACACGAACGTTCGAGCCGGAAGCTACGCCCTCCCGGCCGACGCCTCCTGGAACCGCATTCTTCGGGACCTGACGGAGGGTCGGGTCCGGACGGTGCCCGTGACGATCCCGGAAGGGCTCACCCTTTGGGAGATCGCGCCCAGGATCGCCCCGATCTCGGAGATTCCCCAGGATTCGGCGCTGGCCGGGCTTCAGAATCCGGCGCTGGTCCGCGCCCTGGACGTGCCCGGGCCGACCCTGGAAGGGTACCTGTACCCGGACACCTACCGGTTCGCCCCGGGCGTCGGCGTCCCCTTCATGGCGACCACCATGGTGTCCCGCTACCGGGGCTACTGGACGGCCGAGCGCCGAGCCCGCCTGGACAGCCTGGAGCTCTCGGAGCGGGAGCTCGTCACCCTGGCGTCGGTGGTGCAGGCGGAGGCTGCCCGAACGGAGGAGATGGATACGATCGCCTCGGTCTACCACAACCGCCTGGACCGCCAGATGAGGCTCGAGGCCGATCCCACGGTCCTCTATGCCCTGGGAGGCCACCGGGAGCGCCTCCTCTATCCGGCCATGGACTCCGTGGCCGACAACCTCTACAACACCTACACCCACTACGGTCTCCCCCCCGGCCCCATCGGCTCACCCGGAGAGGAGGCCCTCGACGCCACCCTCTGGCCCGCCGAGACCGACTTTCTCTACTTCGTGGCCAGGCCCGGCGACGAAGGCGCCCCCGGACACGTCTTCAGCAGGACGCTCATCGAGCACAACCGGGCGGTTGAGCGGTATCGCCAGGAGCTGGACTGAGGAGCGAGCATGGCTCAGGGCCCACCATCGTTTCCGCCTGAACCGATTCCACCCGATGACCTGGCGAAGCTCCTCCGCCTGATCGTCATCACCGACGAGGAGCTGGCCTCTCGTCATGAGAAGGCTGGATCGAGCGGGCGAAGCGGCGTGGAGGTCGTGGTGGAGACGGCTCTGGCGGCCGGGTGCCGTGCCATCCAGCTACGGATGAAGGGATCGGGCGCCCGAGAGATGTTGTCAGCCGCCGCTCCCCTCCGGCGGATGACGGAAGAAGCCGGAGCCCTCCTCTTCGTCAACGATCGCCTGGATGTGGCGCTGGCGGCCGGCGGCGACGGGGTCCATCTGGGACCGGAAGACATCCCGGTGGCGTCGGCGCGGGCGGCGGTCCGGAAGGCCTCCAGCCGCCCCTTCCTCATCGGGTACTCCACCGACGATCCAGACGATGCCCGTCGAGCAGTCCAGGAGGGGGCCGACTACATCGGGTGTGGAACGGTCTACCCGACCGGGTCGAAGGACGACGCCGGGTCCGTCATCGGACTGGAAGGTCTCGATGAGGTCGCACGTGCCGTGGACGTCCCCGTCGTGGGAATCGGGGGAATCACGGCCGAGCGGGCCATCGAGGTGGCGCGAACCCGGGCCAGCGGCGTGGCGGTGATCTCGGCGGTCATGGGGGCGGAGGATCCGGGAGCGGCGGTGCGTCGGCAGCTGGAGCCGTTCGGGAGACGCGTTCCGCCGTCGGGAAGCGATCCATCTCCAGCCTGAGCCGTCGACGGTCCGGCGATCCCGTGGACGGTGACGTCATTGCCACCTGACGTTCTCCACCTCCGAGACCAACCACGTTCCGGCGTCCCCCGACTTCGTGTTCTCGTCTCCCGGATCGGGCCCGATGGTCACGTCCAGAAACGGCTCCGATTCGTCGGTGTCGAGCAGCTCCAGATAGTATCCCCGAGCGTCGGGATTCAACGGCGCGAACTGCACGTTCGACAGCGTGAACGGCCCGCCGTCGCCCCGGTGACGGATGCTGAGCTGGATGTGTGTATCGTCCAGCGTGAAGCCGTCGTATACGACGTTGTCGAAGGCCACGGGGCTGTTCGGATCGGTGGTGTCCAGGACCACGTGGACACCATCCGACGTCAGACCGTCCACCTGGAGGCCGGCGACGATGATCTCCCTTTCCACGGAGTCCGTCGGATTGCGGATGGCGGTCGTCGTGGGCTCGGACGAAGAGGAGAACAGCGTACCGGTCAGATACACCTCGCTTCCGAGCAGAAGGTCCGCTCCCTCGAAGATCCAGACGTCGGAGAAGCGGGAAAGGGACCGACCGGGGTCTTCAAAGGCGATGGACTGCTGGATTCCCTGGTCGTTTCCGAGATAGAAGACGGTCCCGGTGGGACTCATCGCGGTGTCGAAGCCCTGCTGCACGAAGTCGCCTCGAATCGAGACCGAGCCGCCTTCGAGGCGAGTCTGGCCCCCGACCGTGAACGTTCCTTCCACCTGAAGGGATCCGGCCCCCTGACCCAGGATCAGATGGTCCCGCTGGAACGTGGACGTCTCCACGGTGAAGTCTCCGGATACGAACATCGCGTAGTCGGCCAGGTCCAGGGATCGGTCCGGCGGTATGGTGACGCTCCCCGAAGCGAACACCAGGTCGGCCAGGGCAACCGTCCCGTCCACCTCCAGATTCGAAAGGGATCCCGCCAGGGTTCCGCCCGCCGACTGGAGCGTGCCTGCTCCCGTCAGGCCTCCATTGTCTCCGAATCCCGCCTGCACGTGGCTCAGAACCCGGAGCACCGCACCCGACACCAGCTCGACCGAGGTGTGGGGATGAACGTCGAGCCGGGAGAGGCTCGCGAGGGCTTCCGAGACGAGGGGTGAGTTCGGCGTCCCGTCCGGTATCCAGGCGTGCTCCTCGACGCCGGGCACGATTCCTTCCTCCCAGTTGCCCGCGGTGGTCCAGTCGTTCGACACCGCCCCGCTCCAGGTATGGGTCGGGGAATCCACCTGCACCAGGCAATCCAGGGTGCCGTTCAGGGTGAGGGTGCCTCCGCGGTCCAGGCAGACGAGAGTCGAGACGGTGCCGTCGAGGACGACGGTCGATCCGGTCGCTGTCGTTAGGGTGTTCCCGACCGTGACGGTCGCCGAGGCTCCCACGTCGAGATCGCCCGAGTGTTCCAGATCGCCGGTCACGGAGAGCGCGGCCTCCCCGGTGAGGGTCACGGTCCCCTGCTGATCCATGCGCTCGCCCACCAGAATCTCTGCACCGGTCTCCAGGGAGATCGGCGCGCCCGGCAGGACGGTCACGGTGCCCAGGATCAAGGCGGCTCCCTGAATGTCGACGACGGCGGAGCTCGCAAACTCCACATCGTTGACCGCGCTCGTCCCCCCGGAGGGATCCATGAGAATCTGGGCCGCCAGGGAGTTCGTGAAGCGGATGAGATGCTCCCCCTCGGCATACAGAGCGAAGTCGTCGTTGGACTCGTCTACGGAGAGCGATCCCCGAAGCTCCACGGTGCCTGCGGTGAGAAGCCCCAGCGTGCTTCCGCCGGCGAAGGACGCGTCGCCGCTCACCCGGAGATGGGCACTCGCTGACGTCATCTGCAGCGAGCCTCCGACGCCCGTGGTCGAGAAGTTCGATTGGGCGTTGAGGGTGTCGCTGCCCAGGTCGAGGTGACCCGGGACGTCGATATCGGCGTAGACGTCGGTCCGTCCGACGACCGTCACCTCGGCTCCGGCTTCCACCACCATGCGCCGCAGCGGAAAGTCGGAATCCCCGATCCGTGCGGCGAGTGTCGTCCCCGACCCCGTCAGAAAGAGCTCGCCTCCACCCTGCGAATCGACCAGGCCGTCCGCCTGAAGGTCGCCGGTCACCGTGAGACCGAAGCCCGCCAGGTCGAGCTCCGTTCCCGCCTCGACGGTCAGATCTCCCACGGGCGCGTCGGCCGTCAGGACGGGGATGAACTCCGTCGACGCGGGAATCAGCGCCCCGCCGAAAACGGTGGGGACGCCCTCCGGATTCCAGTTTCCAGGCTCGTTCCAATCCGTTTCCGCCCCGCTCACCCCCCCGACCCACTCACGATCGGGAGCGGAGGCGAGAACCTCCACGGATAGCGTATCAGCCGCCGGACCCGCGGCCGCGACGATCTCCGCCTGGCCCGCCGCGACTCCGGTCACGACACCTTCCACATCCACGGAGGCCACCGAGGGATCGGAGCTGGTCCATATGATCACCGGGTCCAGGAAGGGCTCCGACACCTCGTAGACCGCGCTCAGGGAGACCGTCCCTTCCACCAGCATCTGGAAAGGATCCGTCGGGATCTCGATGGTCACCGAAAGGACACCGAGGTTGTCGAGGGGCCCTGGATAGACCTCCACCGGGGTGGGCTCGGTCACCGTGCCGGCACCCATCTCGAGGGGTCCGACCCGACCGCTCCAGGCCACGACTCCGGCATCCAGGAGCTCCACCTCGACGTACACCCGCACGGCCTCCCGGTCGGAGGGAATCTCCACGCCCAGGGATATCTCCCACTCCGTATCCTCCGGATGGACGTCGAGCTCCGTGGTTCCGAGGACCTCTCCCGTTTCGGCCTCCCGGGCCGTGGCCCTGAGCCGGTCGAAGACAGCGCTCGCGGTCGTTGCCGAGGGAGCCCCGGCAAAGTTGGTTTCGAAGGAGACTCGGACGGTTCCGGCGGACGGGATGCCGGTGGGCGAGTCCCCGCCGATGCAGGTGCTCAGTCCCACCGTCGACGCGACGGTCAGGCAAGCTCGCACGAAGCCGCGTCCGGGAAATCGGGGCATGAATCGCTGAAATAGATGGGGGTCGGGGCGAGTTGGCTCAAGCTATCATGCTATCACGGCACCGCGCGAGCATACGATCGAGATGGACGTGCTCCGAATCGCGCCGTAGTGGAAGGGCTGTGGGTCGGAGGTGGGCACCGGCGACCCGTCGACCGCCGCGGGATCCGACCGGACGGGATGGTGAGGTCGTACCCGTGGCGCCAAACGAAGCACCCCCGAGGGATCCGGGGTGCGGAGCG
>JBKHJU010000081.1:0-7251 GCA_046537985.1 Longimicrobiales bacterium | reverse complement strand
CGGCCCGGTCCACGAACTCCCGACCCACGAGGAGGGAGTCGACGGGAACCGATCGCTGCTCCCCGTTCGGGGTGGAGACGGTGATCCGGTTCGTGGTGATCGCCTCGGCCTGGGAGGCGTCCACCACGCCCCGGGTGAGGAGCTCCCGGGCCACGCTCAGGGCCGCCGATTCGAGGCGCTCCCGGGCCTCGGCGTCCGTCAGGAGCTCGAGCTGATCCGAGGACGCCGGGATCCCGGCGTCGACCAGGACCTCCTCCACCGCGTCCGTGTCCCCCGTATCCGCCGCCGTATCGAGGCGGGCGAAAAAGTCCTCCAGACGCGCCGCGGTGGAGTCGGAGGCGGCGGAGCGCCGCTCGAAGGTGGCCGGGACGGAGGCCGCCGCTTCGATCCGGTCGCGCCGCAGCTCCTGCTCCGACTTGGGAACCGTGAAGGGAACCGTGGCCTGGACCGTCTCGTCGGCCACCGTCCCCGCCTCGTACCGGGCCACGTCCAGGCGCTGGACCGGCGGAAAGAGAAGGGTGACGAGGACCGCCACGGCCATCAGGAGGAGCAGCCGTGCTCCGTGGTGGACCACCTTGTCCGGCCAGAGCCGCTCCGGAGGCTCGGAGAGGAGGTACGTGATCCCTCCCTGGTCGGCGCCTCCGTTCGGGGGCATCAGGCGGTATCCTCGTCCGTGCTGGTGTCGGCGGCCACGGCGTCGTCCGTCGCGGGGTCGGCGGCCGTGTCCACGACCCCGGGCGGCGGCGGCTCACCGGCTTCCGCGTACGCCCGGATGATGTCCTTGACCAGGCGGTGCCGAATCACGTCGGTCGGGTCCAGATAGATGAACGAGATGCCGTCGATGCCCTTCAGGACCCGCTCGATCTCCAGGAGCCCCGAGTCGTCGGAGCGGGGGAGGTCGATCTGGGTCTTGTCCCCCGTGATGACCACGCGGGAGTTCAACCCCAGCCGGGTGAGGAACATCTTCATCTGGGCCGTGGTGGCGTTCTGGGCCTCGTCCAGGATCACGAAAGCGTCCGACAGGGTTCGGCCCCGCATGTACGCCAGGGGCGCGATCTCGATGGTCCGGGCCTCGATGGCCCGCTGCACCTTCTCCGGAGGCATCATGTCCTCCAGAGCATCGTACAGCGGGCGGAGGTACGGGTCGACCTTTTCCTGCAGGTCACCCGGAAGGAACCCCAGGTTTTCGCCCGCTTCCACCGCCGGTCGGGCCAGGATGATCCGCTTGACCCGCTTCTTGTAGAGGGCGTCCACCGCCGTGGCCACCGCCAGGTACGTCTTCCCGGTTCCCGCCGGCCCGATCCCGATGACGATGTCGTGCTCGGAGATGGCGGCCATATACCCCTGCTGGCCGTCGGATTTCGGGGTGATGACCTTCTGCGAGCCCGGAAGGGCGATCCGGATCTCCTCGGAGGGGCTCCACCCGCCCACCTCTCCGGTCTCCTCCAGCTCGCGGGTGAAGCGCACGACGTCGCTTGCGTCGAAGGGCACCCGGAGACGGGCCAGCTCGATCAGGTGCTCGGTCACGGGGATGGCGTCCTCCACCGCCTCGATCTCCCCCGAGAGGATGATGTAGTCCCCCCGATGAACCACCCGGATCCCGAAGGTCCGGGCCAGCTCCCGCATGTTCTGGTCGTTCACCCCGGCCAGCAGAAGGGGATCGGCCCCTTCCGTGTCGAGCCTGTGCTCGACCATGGTGCTCTCGGCGTTCGCCATCGACTCCCCGGGCTGATGCTCCTGGAACGTCCTTCTACGAATTCGGCTCCCGGCGACCGACGACCGGGCCCGCGCTCACGACCCGGATCCCCGGCTCTCGCCGCCGACGACCCGGAGGTGCAGCTCCCGGAGCTCGGCGTCGGTCACGGGGGACGGCGCTCCTTCGTACAGGGCCCGGGCCGCGGTGGTCTTGGGAAAGGCGATCACGTCGCGGAGGCTGGGAGCGCCGCTCAGCTCCCGGACGATGCGGGCGATTCCGAGCGCGATTCCGCCGTGGGGCGGCGCTCCCGCGGAGAGCGCCTCGAGGAGGAATCCGAACTTCCGGTCGATCTCCTCGTCCTCGAGACCCAGTATGCGGAGGACCCGGCGTTGCAGGCCCGGTTCATGGATACGAAGGCTCCCGGAGCCGAGTTCCGCGCCATTGTACACCAGATCGTACGCGACGCCCCGGGCGCGCGCCGGATCCCGGTCCAGAAGGTCCATGTCGTCGGGATGGGGGAGGACGAACGGATGGTGTCCCGGGACCAGGCGTGGGCCGCCCCCCACCTCGCCTTCCGCCGCCCCCGACCGGGCTCCCATGCTCCCTCCGCCACCCCCTCCGTGCGCACCACCGACGTCCCCGCCCGACTCCACCTCGAAGAGGGGAAAATCGGTGATCCAGAGCCAGGCGTGCTCGGCCACCGGCTCGATCCCCGCCGCCTCCGCGGCGTGGGGGCGCACGGCGCCCAGCACCGGAGACGTCATGGAGTCGGGACCCGCCGCCACCAGGATCAGGTCTCCCTCGGACATCTCCACGGCGTCGTACGCCTCGTCGGTCATGAACCGGGCCAGCGGGCCCGATCCACCGTCGTCGGTCCGCTTCAGCCAGAGGAGGCCCGGGGCGCCCGCTCCCCGGGCCACCGCCTCCAGTGCGTCGAGGTCCTTTCGCGAGAGGTCCGCGCCTCCGGGGAGGTAGAACCCCCGGATCCGGCCTCCCTCCTCCACTGCGCTCCGGAAGATGCGGAAGTCCAGGGTCTTCAGGGTGTCGGTCCAGTCCCGGATCTCGAGGGGGATGCGGAGGTCCGGTCGGTCCGAGCCGTACCGCTCCATGGCCTCGCGATGCTCCATCCGCCGGAAGGGGGTGGGAGCACGGATGCCGGCGGCTTCCGCCACCTCCTCCACGAGCTCTTCCATCCAGCCCAGGATGTCGTCGGGCTCCACGAATGACGCCTCCAGGTCGAGCTGGGTGAACTCGGGCTGGCGGTCGGCCCTCAGATCCTCGTCCCGGAAGCACCGGGCGATCTGGAAGTACCGGTCGAAGCCCGAGACCATGAGGATCTGCTTGTAGATCTGTGGGCTCTGGGGCAGGGCGTAGAACTCCCCGGGGTGATTCCGGCTCGGCACCAGGTAGTCCCGCGCACCCTCGGGGGTCGGCTTGGTGAGGATGGGGGTCTCCACCTCCACGAAGCCCAGGCGGTCCATCACGACCCGGATCGTGTGCACGATGCGGTGCCGCAGCAGGAGGCGGTCCCGAAGCTCGGCCCGCCGCAGGTCGAGGACCCGGTGCCGCAGCCGGAGCTCTTCGGCGGGAAGCGTCTCGCCCGGGGCCTGGTAGACGGGAATGGCCGGGGTCTCCGCCTCGTTCAGGATCCGGACCGAGCGAGCCCGGAGCTCCACGTCTCCCGTCTCGATCTCGGGATTGCGGGCGTCCTCGGGGCGCAGGACCACCTCGCCCTCGACCTGGAGGACGTCCTCCTGGCCCACGCCGTGAATCCGCTCCAGGCTCTCCTCGTCGGTCCAGTCGGGTCCGAAAGACACCTGGAGGAGCCCGCTGCGATCCCGGAGGTCGATGAAGACCAGCCCTCCCAGATCCCGTCGGCGGTGGGCCCATCCCACCAGCCTGTGGTCCGCCCCGGCGTCCTCGACCCGGAGGCGGCCCACCATGCGAGTCCTGTAGGCGGTCACTTCGTGTCCGTGTTCCGTCATCACACCTCTCGCATCGTCATCTCTCTCGCGTCCCGTCACCGCTCGGGTCCTCTCGTTCTCCGGAGCCCCGCCCTCATCCGGATTCCTCCGTCTTGGATCGAGTAACCAGGAACAGCACGACGTAGCCGAAGGTGACCCCCAATACGTCCACGAGGAAGTCCCAGGGGTCGGGCGATCTCCGGGGCACGAAGCTCTGATGCCACTCGTCGAGGGCCCCATAGGCCACGCCGACGGCCAGGAGAACCCAGTGGGGCACGTCGGACGGCGCCCGTCGCTTTCCCCAGGCCAGCGACGCCCCGAGAACGGAGTAGAGCGCGAAGTGAGCGACCTTGTCGAGGAACGGGACGTCGAGTCCCGAGGGAATCCCGGGAATCTCACTCAATAAAAAGAGGACCGCCGCCCAGAGGACGGCGGGCCCCCACGCCTTCCATCCCTTCTCCTTCATGGTCGGCGAAAGGTAATGGCGGGTCCGCGACCGATTCAACTGATCCGATCACCCCTTCGGTGGAACATCCCGCTCCCCCACCGATCCTTTCGGCCCCTCCGGGGGTAACTGTGACCCCATGGAACACACGAAGATCGACGCGACGCACGGCGAGGCCCGTGAGCCGCACGACGCACCGGAGGCGGGAGACGACCGGGAGGGGCTCGGGATCGATCTGCTCGGCCTCGAGCCGGAAGAGCTGGACCGGGTCGTGGCGAGCCACTTCGACGCGCGGGGCCAGCCCTCGTTCCGGACCGAACAGGTGCGCCGCTGGCTCCATGACCAGATGGGCACCTCTTTCGGCGAGATCACGACGCTACCGAAGGGCGAGCGGGAGGCCCTGGGCGAGGCGTTCCGGATCACGGAGCTGGAGCCCCACGTCGTCTCCCGATCCACCGACGGGACCGTGAAGCACCTCTGGCGCCTGCGGGACGGGGAGCTGGTGGAGTCGGTCCTCATCCCGACGAAGGATCGTCTCACCCTGTGCATCTCGTCCCAGGCCGGATGCGCTCTCGGCTGCACGTTCTGCGCCACCGGGTGGGGAGGCTTCGCCCGCCAGCTCAGCACCGGCGAGATCGTGGCCCAGTACAGGGGCGCGCAGCGATGGGCCCGCGAAGACGAGAACGAGGGCTACGGCCGCATCTCCAACGTGGTCTACATGGGAATGGGCGAGCCCATGGCGAACCGGGACGCCGTCTTCCCCTCCCTGACCCTCCTGAACCAGGCCTACGCGATCGGCGCCCGGCACATCACGGTCTCCACCGTGGGGCTGGTGCCCGGGATCCTGGAGCTGGCCGCCCGGCCGGAACAGTTCACGCTGGCCGCCTCCCTCCACGCGCCGAATCACGAGCTGAGGAAGACCCTGATCCCCCTGGAGAAGCGGCATCCCCTGCCGGAGCTCATGGAGGCCCTTCAGACCTACCGGCTCCGCTCCAGCCGGCGGATCACCTTCGAGTACACCATGATCCGGGGGGTCAACGACGCTCCCGAGCTGGCCCGGGAGCTGGCCGACCTGGCGGAGCGGGTGGAGGCGTTCGTGAACCTGATCCCCTTCAACCCCATACCCGACCAGGGCTGGGAACCCAGCCGCCCCGAGGAGATCGAGCGCTTCGCGGCGACTCTGCGGGACCGGGGAATCGACGTGGAGGTGCGGACGCCCCGGGGCCGGGACATCGACGCCGCGTGCGGCCAGCTCCGAGCGAGGACCGAGACGCAGGTGGCCTGACGGGAGGGCGGGGGCGGAAGGTCCGCGCCGCTCCGTCAGGAGGCGGGTCCGTCGACCCCGGTTTCGCCGAGAGACGAGGCCTGGTCGGCCGGGGGCCGCCGCTCGATCCCGTCGAAGATCCGGCCCCACCGGACCTCCTGGATGAACGGAAACGGGACCAGGGCGTCCCGATCGTAGCTGAAGTAGATGAAGAAGGCCTTCCCCTCCAGGCGCCAGCGCTCCAGCAGCCCCCAGTAGCGGGAGTCGAGGCTCGCGTCCCGGTTGTCGCCCAGCATGAAGAAGTGATCCGCCGGAACGACGATGGGGCCCCAGTCGTCCCGGGTGGGGCGATAGTCCTCCACGCTCACCGTGTCCACCAGGTACTCGCGCTGCCACGCCATCCAGGGGTCGGTGGCGTCGGTCGTTCCGTCCGCATCGTCGTAGCGGGCGTACGGCTCCTTCTGCGGCACCCCGTTGATGTGGAGGACCTTGTCCCGCATGGAGACGGTGTCGCCGGGCATGCCCACCAGGCGCTTGACCAGCTTCAGGTCCTCCTCGTGGGGAGGATCGAAGACCGTGACGTCGCCCCGCCGGGGCTCCGAGTATCCGGGGGTGCGGATCGAGGTCCCGGGAATCCGGCTCCCCAGGGCCAGGCGGTTCACCATGAGAAAGTCACCCACCAGCAGGGTGTCCCGCATGGAGCCCGACGTGATGACGAAGGTCTGGACGAGAAAGGTCCGGATGACGAGGAAGAGCACGAGGGCGATGAGAATGGACTTGGTCCACTCCCATACCGACTCCCCGGCGGTGAGCTCCCGGCGCTCCGGGCGATCGGACCCGGTATTGGAGCCCTCGGGCTTCGCACCGGAGCCCTTCCCGTCCCCGGACCCCTTGCCCTCCCGGGAGTTCGTCCCGCCGGTGGACTTCCTGCCGCCCCGGGACTTCTTGCCGCCCCGGGACTTCTCTCTTCCTCCCGAGTCCTTGCCTCCTCGGCCCTCCTCAGTCGCCATGCATCTTCCTTTGAAGGAAATCCGTCCGATTCACGTGCGCGCCACCGGTCCGATGAAGAGCTCCCGCCCGAGGAAGAGATCCCATTGGAGTCACGGGCGACGGAGCCGCTCGAGGAGCTCCGCGGCCGGATCCCACCACGCCCTGGAATCTGACGCTTCGCCGCTCCCCCTCCCGCTCCCATCTCCGGGAACGGTGGACGCGGGCTCCCAGTCCAGCCCCAGACGCACGGTTACGTCCAGGTAGAGGTTCTCGTTCCTTCCGCTCTCCACCGTCTCGATGCCCAGGGCATCGGCCACGGCCCGCGCGGCGTCCACCCGACCGACCCGATCCAGGACCCGGGAGGTATCCTGGCCGAAGCTTTCGGCGTTCCCGAAATATACCACGTCGAAGCCCCGGTCTCGGAGGATGTCCACCGCTCGGCGCGCCATGTCGGGACGCCCCCCGGCGTTCAGGACCTCCACGCGCACCCGGGTCCCGAAATCCATCGGCGGCGCCACAGAGTCCGCGGGAGTCACCGTCGGCTGCCACTGGGTGACGGCCGAGCCCACCAGGGCTCCGGACGCCAGGACCACCAGGAAGACGAGGGCGACGCGAAGGGTAGACACCAGCTCTTCGGCTCAGCGCTCCGGATCAGCGATTCAGTCGGTTCCACATCCGGGCGGTCCCGAGAAAGATGGGCCGCCCCCGCTCGAGAACATAGCCGATCCGGGACCGAAGCACATCGCGGAGGACGCCGTCGGGATCTCCCGGATACCGGGACCGAAGCTCCGCCCGAAGCGCCCGGTCCGAAGACCGGCCGGGCTCGACGAAATCGGCGCAGTAGAGAGCCCGTCCGGCGGCCTCCAGATCCGGATGTCCGACGGTGTGATAG
>JBKHJU010000080.1:0-7272 GCA_046537985.1 Longimicrobiales bacterium | reverse complement strand
GGGCGTGAGCCTCCTCATGGGGGAGTTCGCTCCGGAACACCGCTTCCAGGGCGAGGTGGCGCGGGTCGTGGAGGCTGGAGCGGAGCGGGTGATCGTGGTGCCGGTCCTGCTTCGAGCCACAGCGGCCACTACGAGCAGATCGAGTACCTGGCGGGGCGGGATGTCGCCCTTGGCGACGTGATGCACCATCACCTCCACGAGGCCGGGATCGAGCGGCCGTCCATCGACGTGCCTCTGGAGCTGACGCCGGCCATCGACGCCTCCATGGAGATCGCCGACATCCTGGGAGATCGGGCCCTGGCCCTGGCCGAAGCCCCGGAAGAGCAGGCCCTCTTCATCGTGGGACATGGTCCGAACGCCGCCGAGGCCTACGCCGGGTGGATGGAGAACCTCCGACCGGTGGCGGACTCGCTCCAGATCCTGACCGGATTCCGGGACGTGAAGGTCGGGCTGCTTAGAGACGACGCGCCGAACGGCGTGCGGGCGGAAGCGGTGCGGCGGATCCGGGAGATCATCGAACTCCAGCACGACGTCACCGGGCGCCCGGTGGTGGTCGTCCCGCTGCTCATCTCCCGGAGCTACATCAGCCTGGAGAAGCTGCCCCGGGACCTCGAGGGGATGCCCATGGCGTACGACGGCGATGGCCTCCTTCCCCATCCCGGCCTCGCCCCGTGGGTGGAGCGCCGGGTGCGGGAAGCGATCGGCCTCAATCCAGCCCCGTGAGCTCCTCGCTCAGCTCCCAGAGCCGGTCCCGGGCCTCCTCGTCGTAAGCCTGATCGTGGGCCCGGGTGGGATTCAGGCCATTGAAGTACCGTCCCGAGCCCACGTCGTCGTTCACCAGCTGCAGGACCGCCTCGGCGCCCTCGTCCACGGTGCTCCGGGGCTGGGTCCCGGCCTCCTCCACCATGGGGGTGTCCATCAGGGTGGCGGGATGGAGCGTGTTCACGGTGATGCCCGTTCCCTCCAGGCGCTCCTCGAGCTCGAAGGTGTGGAGCACCTGGGCCAGCTTGCTCTGGGCATAGGCCCGGGATTCGCTGTAACCCTCCTCCAGCATGACGTCGTCGAAGTCGATGGGTGTCTGGGCCCCCGACGCCACGTTGACGATGCGGGACGGGGCGCTCTCCCTCAGCAGGGGGAGGAGCCTCTCGGTGAGGAGGAAGTGGGACAGGTAGTTCACGTGGAAGCGGAGCTCGTATCCGTCCTGGCTCAGGACCCGCCCCTCGGGATTGAGGTAGATGCCGGCGTTGTTCAGGAGGACGTCGAGGCGGTCGTAGTCTTCCAGGATCCGGTCCGCGAGCTCGTTGATCTCCGCGTTGGAGGCCAGGTCGGCTCGGTAGAAGGCCGCGCTTCCCGGGGTCTCCTCCTCGATCTGGCGGACCACTTCCCGCCCCCGCTCCTCGTTTCGGCCGTGGACGATGATGTGGGCGCCTTCCTCGGCCAGCCTCAGGGCCACCTCCCGGCCGAGGCCGCTGGTGGAGCCGGTGACGAGGATGACCCGATCGCCGGCCTGCTGAGCGGCTTCTTCCGTGTCTCCCGAAGGGGCGGGCTCTCCCGCCGCCCGGGCCGCCCCCAGGGCCAAGAGCCCACCGAGAAGCGCGATTCCCAGAATCCAGCCGGCCGCGGATGTGACCGTCGTTCGGGTTCGCCCTCGATATTCCTCGTAGCCCATGATCTCGTCGTCCGGTTTTCGGGTTCGAATCGGTGTCGCTCGAAACGCGATCGCTCAGAACGTCAACAGGTAGGTGGCCTTCACGATGAGCCGGTGATCCCGGTAGTCCTGGAACTCGTTGAGGATGGTTGGATCGGTGCGAACCTCGTCGTAGACGATGTAGAGGTCGCTTCCCGGCTGATACGTCCAGCGGAAGCGGCCGCTCGTGGTCCACTGCTCCGTGGACGAATTGTACTGCACCCGGCTTCGCAGCGACATGGACGGAGACAGCGCCAGGTCCGCCTGAAGGGAGCCGATGTCCACCACGAAGTCGCCGGCGGGAAGGTTCACGTCGTTCCGGGAGTAGCTCCCCTCGAAGGCGAGCTGGTCGGTGACGCGCACACCGGTGCTTCCCCGGATGTCGGTGCGATCACCGTTGAAGAAGGTGCGGGGGGCGTACGTCGCGCTGAAGAAGAGGCGCCGGGCCGAGTTGCTCCTGTAGGAGAAGTGCCAGTCGCCGAAGTCGTACGATCCCCGGGGTATGACGATGCCGGGCTGGATCTCGAAGTCCCTCTCGAGCCGCTCGAAGTCCCGGTTGTACCAGATGGTTCCCTGGCCACCGTCGTCGAAGGTGATCCCCACCATGTTGTGGAGACGCCGGGACATCAGGGTTCCGCTCTGGTCCGTCAGGTACTCGATGTTCCACATGGGAGACATGACCCGGATGCCCCAGATGTCGGGACGGGGATTGTACTCCAGGTGGAGCTTGTGCCGCTCGATCCCCACCCGGGGCACGAAGCCCACTTCGGCGTTGAAGTTGTCCTCCAGGTCCGTGTACTCGGTGTAGATGCGCCACGAGCGGTCCAGCCAGCCGGCCCGGAAGTGGAGGCCCATCTCGCCGTCGGTGACGCCCGGGGTCTCGGTCATGGCCACCATGCCGTCGATGGTCAGGGCAGGATGGGGGACGATGCGGGTGTCGAGGCCGTAGGTCCGGTTGTAGTCGTCCCCGGGCGTCCCGTCGGTGTCGAGGTTGGCTTCCTTGTTGATGAAGATCCCGCCCACCCGGGATGCCGAAGCGACGTCCCGACTGTAGCGGGCCACGAGGAAGTTCTCTCCGGGCCGCCCCGGTGCCCCGTCGGTCTGGATGTCCATGAGGGCGATGCTGTTCGGACCGACCTTTCCGGTGAGCCTGGCTCCCCCGAGGATGGGCACGGGCTGGCCCGTCTGGGAGAGGCCGATCCGGCGGCTGAAGAAGAGGTCGACGATGGGGCGGATGGACGACGTCGACCCCACCATGAACTGGCCGGCGTTCTCCAGGAAGAAGTCCCGCTTCTCGGGATAGAAGAGAGCGAAGCGGGTCAGGTTGACCTGCTCGTCGTCGACCTCGGCCTGGGCGAAGTCGGTGTTCACCGTCACGTCCAGGTTCAGGCCGGCGGTCACCCCGTACTTGATGTCGAGGCCGACGTCGGACTGGGTGGAGTTGTCGGTCACGCCCCCGTCCACGATCCGCCGCCCCCCGCCCGCCACGTACGGCTTCACCCTCAGATCCATCCCCCGCTCCAGGGACCGGAGATCGGTAAGGTCGCCGGCCATGCTCACCCGCATGAGGTCGTACGCCTGGGGCATGGGCGCCCAGTACGCCTGCTCGTTCTTGCGCCGGATGTTGCGCATGAAGTTGACGCCCCACTGCTGCTCCGACGCCTCGGAAAAGCGGAGCGTGACCATGGGGATGGCGATCTCGGCGATCCACCCCTCGTCGGTGGTCCGGGTCTCCACGTACCAGACCCCGTCCCAGTCCCGATTGACGTCCGACGACGTTCCGAACGAGCGGGACCGCCCGCCCTCGTTGGAGACCTGCTGGTCCAGCTTCGCCCCCAGGGGCGTGGTGACGAACATGTACCCCGAGCGCTCGTCGTGGAACGTGTCCAGGATCACCTGGAAGTTGTCCTCCTCGAGGATCCGGCCCGCGTCCCGACGCATCTCCGTGGCGACCAGCCCCCCGGGGGCTCCCCGATCCAGGGCGCGGACCCCCAGGTAGAGGGTCTCGCCGTCGTAGAGAACCAGCACCTCCGTCGTCTCGGAGACGGGATCTCCGGTGTTCGGCTCCTGCTGGATGAAACCGTCGGCCACCGTCGCCCGGTCCCACACCGGGTCGTTCAGGAAGCCGTCCAGGGTAGGGCCTTCTTCCACCCGGGTGGCCTGGAGGATGAGTTGGTTTCCGGATAGGGCGAGGACGGACGTGGAGTCGTCGGGCGTCGGCGTCTCGGAGGCCCGCGCGTCGTTCGCCTCCTCGTTCGCATCGGGGGCCCCGGACGGTCGGGTGCTCGTCGTGTCGGCTTCCGCCTCGTCTTCGGCCTGCTGGGCCGAGAGGGGAGTGGCCGAGGCAGCCGCCACACCGAAGAGAAAAAGGAGGGCGAGGCCGACGGGGAGGACGAGAGAGGGCCCGTAGGGTACGGCGACGGGGAAGCGAAAGGGACGCGGGACCGGAGAAGCCCCGGACACCAGGCGATCGGTCGTTCGTTGCATTCGACGTTCGGTTTCGGGCCGCATGGTCACGCGCTCTTTCCGTGGACGCGTCCTCGGGGGCGAGACCGGGGTAAGGAGCGGCCTGCTGGACTGTGGTCGACTATGAAACCCTAAAGGAAACTGCACGGACGGTACAAGGTCGTGCGGTGCAAGCCTGGGTGGTGCTCGTTCGTGTGGTGGCTCGAAATCCGTACCCTTGGTGCACGTTTGCGAGAGAGGCCCGTACTATGTATTCAGAGGTGCACCATGATCGGCGGTGTATGGGACCCCGGAGATATCGTTTCAGGTATCTACGAGGTCGCCGTCCCCAAGACCATTGCCGGGAGGCAGCCATGTACGCTCGAGCCCTGACCGTCTGCGCAGCTGCGATCCTCTGCGGTCTGACGGGCGCCGCTCCGTCGTACCCCTCACCCGCCGAGCTCCATCTGGTCCTGGAGAAGTCGGAACCGACCGCGGACGCCGTAGTGGCCGAAGTGTCCGAGGTCACCCTCTGGTTCAGCCAGCGACCCCAGGACGAGAGCACCTCGATCCGCATTCTGACCGGGGGCGGAGATCTGGTGCCGTCGTCCGACGCGGCGCCGTTGCCGGATCAGCCCACGGTCTTCCGGACGATTCCGGAGTCGTCTCTCCCCGACGGTTCGTATCAAGTCGTGTGGCGGACGATGGCGGCGGACGGGCACGTGATCAGCGGTGACTTCGGCTTCACGGTGCGGTCCAGCGAGTGATCCTCGCTCGCTGGATCCTCTTCATCGGGCTCGTCTGGATGGGCGGGTGCGTGACCGTGCGGTGGCTCCTCGCGGCCTCTGGGGATGATTCCCGGCTCCAGCGACGCCTCGCCGGATTGGGACTCCTCGCCACCGCGGTCACGTTCGCGGCGCTTCTCGGGCTGGGCGTGCTTCAACTTCTCGAGTTCCGGGACCCCTTCGCCCCACTCCACTCCGAAGCCGCGCTCCTTTTCCTGCGAACGAGTTGGGGGCACGCGTGGATCGGAGCCGCCGTGGGCCTGGGGGCGGTGGTGGCGGCGCTCGGCCTGGTCCGCGGGAGGGCGGGGGGATCGACAGCCGGCGAGGAGGGCCGGGTGGAAGGCGCTGAAGTCCCGGTCGGGGATGCCGGCAACCCCACGTCCGCCCCGTGGCTCCTGGCGACGGTCCTGGCGATGGCTCTCGCCTTCTTCCCGGCCTTCACCGGTCACGCGGTGGGCACCGAGGATCTCGCGGCGATGGCCGTCCTGGCGGACGGGGTCCACGTCCTCGCCGCCGGCGCCTGGATCGGATCCCTCGGCGTCATGATGGTGCTCGTGGTGCCCTCTCGAGCCCGGAGTCGGCGAGAGGAGCTCCTTCCGAGCCTGCTGGCTCGCTTCTCGGCCACGGCCCTGGCCAGCGCCGGGGCCCTGGCGGTCACCGGGATTTTCGCATCCTGGCTACACCTTCCCAGCGTCTCCGCCTTGTCGGGCAGCGCCTATGGCCGGCTCCTCCTGCTCAAGCTCGTCCTCGTCGGGGTGGTCCTGGTCTTGGGGTTCCGGAACTGGAGGCGATGGAGAAGGAGTCTCCGGAACCGCGGCGTACCCGAGGTGGACCGGGGCCCGATCCTGGTGGAGCTGGTCACGGCCCATCTCGTGTTGGCTGTGACAGCGGTCCTGGTGGGGACGGCCCCTCCGGTCGGTCCCTGATCCTTTCCTCGTTCTCCCTTCCTGTCCTTTCCATCGGCGGCCCGAGGCGACGAATCCCTGTGGCGCATGTTACAGGATGCTTGATTTGACGGCGACCTGTGGCGCAGCCCCTACGCGCCGACGAACCTGGCGGAAGATCGCTGCCTCAAGGCGGTGCAGGTGAAGCCCGCCGGCGATGCCAAGGCCGTCGTACACCACGCCGACTCGTCCTTCCAGAGGATGACGGAGGACGGCTCCTTCGAGCGCGTCGAGCAGGTGACGGAGTACGCCATGGGCAAGATCGGCGAGATCGTGCCCGACGGCGTCTGCCGCGTGGCTCCGGCCGAATCCTGGATCCAGGGGAGCATCCATCTCGATCCCGGCGGGATCGGAAGCGTGGCCCCCAACGCGGTCCTCGAGGACAACGTGGTCGAGCTGGGGATCTGGCTCCATCCGGAGGATTACGAGGCCGAGCACGAGCAGGACCTCTCCCTGTACGGCATCCGGGAAGGGGAGCTCACCATGCCGCCCCACGGGACGGCCATGACCCAGGGCTTCCACACCTTCGACCACCCGGTGCGGTGCTGGTGATCAAGCAGTGGTACGACAACACGGCGGACAACCCCAACAACCCGGATCCCGACATGTGGGTGGGCGGAGGCAGCCGGACGGCCGACGAGATGTCCCACGCCTGGATCGCCGTGACCCACCCCGACGAAGACGGCTACCGGAAGCTCCTGGAAGAGCGGGAGCAGCAGGAAGAGGAGGAGGACGACCGGATCGCGCAGAACCGAGGCCGTCCGCCGGCCCCTTGGGCGCCGAAGCCCTACCCGACGGACTCAGAACGTGACGACGATGGCCACGGTGAAGACGCTGTCGACCTCGTCCAGGGGGGTCAGCACCTGGCTTCCGTCGAGGGGCACGGCCACGAGAGCCGGCTCGTTGTCGAACAGGACCTGGTAGGTGGTCTTGAGGGACAGGGCGTCGGAGATGTCCGCCGACACCGAGTTGGTCCAGTCCGCCCGGAGATCCGAGGTCTCGGAGAGGTTTTCGTCCACCACGAGCTGGCTGCTGTACCGGGCGGTCTCGGAGACCGGATGGGCGAAGTCCACCGAGGCACGGAGGCCCGCGAAGGAGTCGTCGACGGTCGGGTCCTCCACCACGTCGTCCTGCTTCGTGTAGGTGAAGCCCAGGTCCGTCTTCAGACGGCGATTCTCGGTGTCGAGCCAGTCCCGGCCCAGGCCGGCGACCGCCGAGTAGCGGTTGTCGAATCCGGAGAAGGTGTTCCGCTCCCACCCGGCGCCCCCGAAGCCGTAGGTCTCCCCCGAGATGTCCCGATCGTAGCGGGCACGCAGATGGTAGCTCTCAGCGGTGAGCTCCGTGACGGTCTGCTCGATGATCTCGAAGTCGTCGACCGTTCCCGTGGCGGTCCGCGTGGTCGTCTCCGACT
>JBKHJU010000079.1:0-7279 GCA_046537985.1 Longimicrobiales bacterium | reverse complement strand
GGGGTGGGGGCCTTCCTGGTGACCAGGATGTGGGGGGTCCGTCGGGGGCTCTTCTCCAACGAAGCCGGGCAGGGATCGGCGCCCATCGCCCACGCCGCGGCCAAGACGGAGGAGCCCGTGTCGGAGGGAGTGGTGGCGCTCCTGGAGCCCTTCATCGACACGATCGTCATATGCACCATCACCGCCATGGTCATCATCATGACGGGGGTGTGGGACGACCGGGTGCCCACCGCGGTGACCCTTCAGGGGGGGGACCTCTCCTACCGCACGTTGGAGACCGAAAGCGGTTACGTCCAGATCGACGTCCCGGAGGAGATCCGCATCGAGAACGGGGAGTATGTCTCGCAGGAGGAGGGAGATCCCCTGGTGGCGTGGCACGAGGCGCCGGTGGACGAGCTCTACGAGGATCCCGCGATGACGCGACCGTTCACCGGCACCGTCTACGGACTACGCGGAGAGGCCGTGTCCGTGGGGGGCGAGACCTTCACGACGCTCCACGGACTCGCGGCGGAGAGCGGCGCCCCCCTGACCATGCTGGGCTTCCAGCGGGGGCTGCCGGGACGGTGGGGTGACTACATCGTGATCTTGTCGGTCCTCCTCTTCGCCATCTCCACCAGCATCTCCTGGAGTTATTATGGCGATCGCTGCGCTTACTACGTCCTCGGGGCCGACTCCGTCCTCCCGTACAAGCTCGTCTTTCTCCTCGCCCACTTCCTCGGGGCCCTGGTCTCCCTGGAGGTGGCGTGGACCCTGGGGGACACCTTCCTGGGACTGGTGATCCTGCCGAACCTCGTCGCGCTCATGCTTCTGTCCGGGAAGGTCAAGGAGATCCTGGAGAGCTACTTCGAGCGGGAAGCGTGGCGCCCGGACGCAGAGCCCCACCGGCGCTGGACGGAGCGGAGGGCGGCGGAGCGGGCTTCGCGGAGCGAGCGGAGCGAGTAGGAGGGGTGTCGGAATCGTGGCGCGCCGATCCGTGGCGGCGCTATCCCGCAGCCTGGTCGTTCCTCGGCCCGATCCGGGGCCGGTTCTCGCCGTGTCCCTCCAGGTCCGACAGGGTTAGCGGTCGAAACCACAGGTCCACGGCCAGCCAGAGGGTCTTGGAGAAGGGGTAGGTCAGGACGGGGAATGGGACCACCATCAGGTAGAGCCCGTACTCGATTCCCTTCCAGGGGACGTCGGGCCAGGTCAGGAGGATGGCCACCAGGGCTCCGAAGACGACGAAGAGCTCGGCCGCCACGAAGTTGACCGTGTAGCTCCCGATGAAGTAGTCGCTCTCGCCCCGGTCCAGGACCAGGTGGCAGTCGGGGCAGGTGTGGCGCATGACGATCCAGCGGCGGAAGAGGACTCCTGCACCGCAGTTCGGGCAGCGAAGCCGTGCCGCCCGAAAGATCATGGTCGCCGCCCGTCCGGGATCCAGCTGGATGGGATCGTCCGGGCCGCGCCGCCGGGGCGCTTCCAGGGAGGTATCGTGGCGTGGAGGCATGCTGCCGCAAAGGTACCGAAGCGAGGACGGGAGTGGCAGGTCCGCTGCCCTCGCCGTCGGACTCGCGGACGGAGCCGAGCCGGCCCGGCCGCGCCACGGCAGGTTCTATCGAAGGACTCGGAGCCCGTCCATGAAAGCCGATGCGCGATCAGGATCCACTCCGGCCCCCGCTTGTCCTCCCGCCTGAAGGTCGCTCCCTACGATCATCCCGTCGCACAGGGGATGGAGGTGGGGCAGGGAGTCCGGCGTCAACCCGCTCCCGATCCAGAGAGGTGCGTCGGGGACCGCTTCCCGCACCGCCCGAACGCGGTCGGGGTCGGTGGGACGTCCGGTTCCGGCGCCGGAGATCACCAAACCGTCGGCTCCGGATCGCTCCCAGAGATCCCGAGCCGCCTCTTCGATGGGCTGCCCGGGAGGTGGAGTGGCGTGCTTCACGTGGGCGTCGGCCAGGATCGCGACGTCTGACCGGAGGTGGGCTCGGAGGCGAAGGGTCTCGTGGGCCCGGCCTTCCAGCATCCCCTGATCGGTGAACATGACCCCGGCGTGGACATTCACCCGGATGAAGTGGGCTCCGGTCGCTACCGCCACGCCCAGGGCGGCTCTGGCGTCGTTTCGGAGGACGTTCACTCCCACTGGAATCGAGACGCTTTGGACGACCGCGGACACGATGCGCCCCATCGCCGCCACCGTCTCGGGCGGGACCGGACCGGGATGGAACGGCCCGTCTCCGAAGTTCTCCACCAGGAGCCCGTCGAGCCCGGCCTGTTCGAGAGCACGTGCGTCGGACAAGGCCCGCTCCTGGATCGGACCCATGGAACCCGACCACCCGGGAGCACCGAGGAGGGGAGGGAGGTGGACCATCCCGACCACGGGCCGGGAGCGATCGAACATGGTCTCCAGATCGATCCTTCCGGCGCGGGTCATGGCATCCAGCCCGAGCTCGTATCCGGCGATCCGATCCGCCTCGGCGCAGCCCTACCGGACTTCATCCTTCGACGACCCGACCCGGCACCACCGCGTCCTCTCCGAACCGGTCCCGCAGCCCGTCCAGGACCCGGGTCAGGGTCCGGTCCCGGTCGCTCTCGGCCCGGACCTCGCCGTCGAAGAGACCGAGCTGGCTGGCTGCGTCCCGGTCCTCGAGGTTGGTCAGCCCCACGCCCAGGAGGCGGACTCCCCTTCGTCGCCGTCGCCGCAGCTCGGCCAGGAGGTTCCGGGCCACGGCGAAGACGGCCGTGTCCGATTCCACCGATTCGGGAAGGGTGTGACTCGCCTGCCGGGTGGTGAAGTCGGCGTCCCGCACCTTCACCGTGATCGTGCGGGCCCGGAGCTCGTGGTTCCTGAGGTTCCCGGCGGCGGACATCACCTGACGCAGGAGCTCGGTCTCGAGGCGCGGGTCGTCGTGGAGGTCCCGGGGGAAGGTGCGCTCGGAGCTCACCGACTTCCGTGGATCGGAGGAGCTCACCGGGCTGTCGTCGATCCCCCTGGCCCGTCGGTAGAGCCAGCGGCCCCGACTCTCCCCGAACCACTTCACGAGCCACCGCTCTTCCACGGGGAGGAGCTCCTCCACTGTTCGCAGCCCCCGCTCGTTCAGCTTCTCCAGGAGGGCCGGGCCGACGCCGGGAATCTCCCGGAGCTCGAATCGGCTCATGAAGCGTTGCTCCTCTCCGGCGGGCACCACGTGGACCCCGGCGGGCTTCGCCAGCCCGGAGGCGAGCTTGGCGATCATCCGGGCCGTTCCCCCGCCGATGGAAACGGAGATGTCGGTCCGATCATACACCTCCCGTCGGATCCGCTCCGCCGTCTCCGCCAGCCTCTCCCCCTCGAAGAGGCGCTCCGTGCCCCCCAGGTCGAGGTAGAACTCGTCGACGGAGGCGGCCTGGACCACGGGAGCAAGCTCGCTTAGGGCCGCCCGCACCTCCCGACTCTTGCGACCACACGCCTTCCGCGGCACGGGGACCACCATGGCGTCGGGGCAGAGCTCGAGCGCCCGGGCCGTTGGCATGGCCGAGCGGGCTCCGCACTTCCTGGCCTCGTAGGAGGCCGAGGTCACGACCCCACGCCCCGAAGGCGAGCCTCCCACGAGGAGGAGCTCCTCCTTTCCGGCGCCCTCCGGATCCTCGAGCCTCGCCACCTGCACGAAGAACTGGTCGCAGTCGACGAGGAGGATGCGACGGGGAGCTTCGCTGGCGGTCACGGAAGGATCGTCCGTGCGGGTCGGGGGTTCATGCCTTTGAGCACAATCTCCAAGATAACATGCCTGCTCTGTCGGGCTCGGCTTCCCACACACCACAAAGGAGAGAAGCGATGGCGTATCCTCATGAGCTTCCGGACCTGGGCTATGACTACGACGCCCTGGAGCCTCACATCGACGCCCGGACCATGGAGATCCACCACGGCAAGCACCACCAGGGCTACACCAACAAGCTGAACAATGCCCTGGAAGGCCGCAAAGAGCTCCACGGTTATACCGGTGTCCAGCTCCTCCGGGGCCTCACTGCGGTGCCTTCCGACATCCGCACGGCGGTCCGGAACAACGGAGGAGGCTACGTGAACCACAGCCTCTTCTGGGAGGTCATCACCCCCGGAGGCGCCGAGGCCCCCGGCGGCGACCTGGCGTCGGCCATCAATGACGCCTTCGGATCCGTGGACGGCTTCAAGAAGGAGTTCGAGGAGACGGCCGGAGGACAGTTCGGCTCGGGTTGGGGATGGCTCGCCGTCTCGCCCTTCGGAGGGCTCGAGGTCCTCTCCACGGCCAATCAGGACAGCCCTCTCATCCACGGCTACACCCCGATCCTGGGCGTGGACGTCTGGGAGCACGCCTACTACCTGAACTACCAGAACCGCCGAGGCGATTACCTGAGCGCCTTCTGGAACGTGGTCAACTGGGACGTGGTGGGTGAGAACTACGCAGAGGCCTCCGGCTGGGTGGGACAAGGCTGACGTTGCGGTAGCGCAGGAGAGCGACGGAGGCTGCGCGGGGGCCGCTTCGCCGACGAACCGTCCGTCACTCCACCGCGCTCGCGATCCGCTTCGAGGAGGGGGCACGCCCCCTCCTCGACTTCCCCGCACGGCCTCCGTCGCTCCGACGCGCTCCGACCGTCGCACGAGAGGGCAACAGAGGACGACCGACCTGTCCCGGGGCGTGGCTCACTCCTTCCACGCGCCATCCGACTCCTTCCACGCCACTCCCGCCACATGGGGCGAAACCACGGGTAGGCTCAGTTTGAATCGCTCCATCTCGAGGCGGGCGAACCCGGCACTTTCGATGAGCTCATCGGTGTCCCGGTCGGGGCGGCAGCCGTCGGCCGCCCAGCGCCAGGCGGGGCGGATCCAGCGCTGGATCCTGCGGAGCCAGGAGCCCTCCTCGGCGCCGTGGTGCTCGACGAAAACGAAGCGGCCGCCGGGCTTGAGGACGCGGTGGATCTCCCGCAGCGCTCGTCGGGGGCCCTCGACGGAGCAGAGCACCAGGGTGCTGAGCGCCACGTCCACCGAATCGTCGGCCAGGGGCAGGCTTTCGGCGATTCCCCGGACGAGGTGGACGCGGCGGTGGCGAACTTCCGCCTCGTTCTCGAGGTAGGAATCCATGTAGGGGTTGGGCTCGACGCCGATCCATCGGGCTCCGGAAGACAGATACCGAAGGTTGGGACCCGTCCCGGGCCCGATTTCCAGGACCGTGCCTTCCAGCTGCTCCAGGAGCTCCTCCTTTCGATCGGAGACAAGGCGCTCGTAGGAGCCGCTCAGGCAGGACATGAGCCAGGCGAACCCCTTCCGGTGCAGGTCTGTCACGAACATGTAGGCTTGTGCCATCGGAAACAGATGTTTTAAATTCTCCGCCGTCCGGAAACCGCCTGGAACGATCGAGGGACGACTATGCATCGCGTCGTGAGACAGAGCTTCGTTCTTCTGCTCTTCCTCTCCCTGTCCGGGACCGCCCAGAGTCTATCCGGTCAGAGCCTCCTCGGGTCCAACAGCTCGCTGGACGTCCAGAACCGGATGGCCCGGCAGCACGACTTCACCTACATCTCGGACTCCCGGCAGGTGGAGCGCTTCGTGAACGGGGGCTACCTGGTCCGCATCGAAGGGGACGGAAACTTCCGCCTCGACAACGAGGTTTCGTTCCCGTACGCCCGGCCCGAGGTGCAGCTTTTCGTGCAGCGCCTTGGCCAGCAGTACCGGGCCGCGTGCGGAGAACAGCTCGTTGTGACGAGCCTCACCCGGCCCCGGACCCGCCAGCCCCGAAACGCCTCCGACCGCTCCGTTCATCCTACGGGCATGGCGGTGGATCTGCGAAGGAGCAATCACTCTCCGTGCCGCACATGGCTCGAGAGCGTCCTGCTCTCCCTTGAGCGCCAGGGGGTCCTCGAGGCGACTCGGGAGCGGTACCCGCCCCACTACCACGTGGCCATCTTTCCGGGCCCATATGCGGACTACGTCGCCCGGCTGACCGCGAGCGAGCGACGGGCGGCCGAGGCGAACGCTCAGGACCAGGCCGACCCGGCCGCATCCGACACGTATCAGGTCCGGAGGGGAGACTCCCTCTGGAGGATCGCCCGGTCTCTGGGCGTCTCCATTCTCGATCTTCGCATCGCCAACGGCCTCTCCTCCGACCGGATCCAGCCGGGTCAGCTTCTTCAGGTGCCATCGGACGAAATCCGCATGGCCGGCGGATACGCCTATCAGGTCCAGCCCGGGGATTCCCTCTGGGAGATCGCCCGGACGCATCAGACCTCGGTTCGCCGGATCCGACAGGAGAACGGCCTCGACTCCGACCGTATCCAGCCCGGGCAGGTCCTGACACTCCCGGTGGGAGAGTGACCCCACGGGGTCGGGTCTTTCACGCCGAGGAGCTTTCCAGCAAAGGCCGTTACCAGCTTCTCACATCTCTGGTGGTTCCCCGGCCCATCGGGTGGCTTTCGACCCATGTGCCGGCGGGCTCCCCGAATCTGGCGCCGTTCAGCTTCTACACCGCTCTCTCGTCGAGCCCCATGCTCGTGGGCATCTCGATCGGCCTCCGGGACGGCGGCCCCAAGGACACCCTCCGCAACATCCGCCGCAGCGGCGCGTTCTGCGTGAACGTCGTCGGCGAGAACCTGCTGGAGGTCATGAACGAGACGGCGACGGAGTTCGGTCCGGAGGTGGACGAGGCGAGCCACGTCGGGCTCTCCCTCGCCGACGGGGAAGTCGTCGACGCTCCCTACGTCGCCGAGGCCCCGGCGGTCCTCGAGTGCACCCTCTACCGTGAGATCCCGCTGGAGGAAGCGGGCGCCGACTTCGTCATCGGCAAGGTCGAAGCCGTTCACCTGGCCGAAGAGCTCCAAATCGTGCCCGGCACCCGATACGTGGATCCCGCGACCTTTCGCCCCGTCGGTCGCCTGCACGGGCGGGCGTACGGTATGTTGGGAGAGGTCCGGTTCCTCCATCGGGGCGGGAGCGGGGACGGGAGCTGAGGTGGTGGGACGACCGGCACGTTCGACCGACCGAGGCGGTGCAGGGACCGAGGTGGTGACGTGACTGAGCCGGTGACGTGACCGAGGGGGCGAGGAGGCTCGCGTGACGAAGGTGATCATCCAGATCCCCTGCTACAACGAGGAGGAATCCCTCCCCGTGACGCTGGAGAAGCTGCCGCGGTCCCTTCCCGGGGTCGACATGGTCGAGTGGCTGGTCGTCGACGACGGAAGCACCGATCGGACGGCGCAGGTCGCTCGGGAGCACGGAGTCGATCACCTCGTCCAACTTCCCCGGAATCAGGGGCTCGCCCGGGCGTTCGCCCGGGGTCTCGAGGCCTCGGTCCAGGCC
>JBKHJU010000078.1:0-7323 GCA_046537985.1 Longimicrobiales bacterium | reverse complement strand
GGGATGGCCCGGACGCTCTCCCGACCCTTCTTCAAGAGGCGCGGGACCAGCTCGTCGAGGGGGAGTCCCCGGTGAAATACGAAGTCGAGGAGCATGGCCAGGTTGACTCCGAAGATCACGGCCCGATCCTCGCGCTCCCCGCAAGTGACGCGAGCCACCAGGGCGCAGCTTCCCGTCTGCATGTCGGTGAATACGACGGCGACCCGGCCGCGGATCCGCTCTTCGAGAAGATCGGCCAGCTCCTGGGGAGAGCGTCCCTCGTTGCTCAGGGCCACGAGGGCGTCCGGCTCGGATCCGGCAATTCGGGTGACGGCGCTCACCAGGCCCGTAGCGAGCTCGCCGTGCGCGACCACGACGCCCAGGACTCCCCGATCCCCGCTCATCGTCCCGCCCCCTGCCGACGGCCCCGGACCGGACCCGGATCGTCACTCATAGTCCTGCTCCAGGTATTCGTAGACGGGATCCATGGACTCCTTCCTGTCCATGGCCTCCTGCATCCTCCGGTTGAACGCGGCGGCGCTGCTGTTCCCCGAGGTGTACCGCAGCAGATGGTTCATGGCGATCACTTCGCAGATCACCGTGATGTTCTTTCCCGGGTTCAGGGGGATGGTCACCTCCGGAAGCGTCACGCCCAGGATCTCGGTCTCGGCGTGATCGAGGCCCGTCCGGTCGTAGCTGCGCGCCGTATCCCACGTCTCGAGGCGGACGACGACCTCGATCCGCTTCTGCTGGCGGATGCTGCGAACGCCGAAGAGCGTCGGAATGTCGATGATTCCGATGCCCCGGATTTCCATGTGGTGCCGCTGAAGCTCGTGACCCCGCCCGATGACGATCTCGTTCCCCCGTCGGCTGGCGATCACCAGGTCGTCGGCGACGAGGCGGTGTCCCCGCTCCACCAGGTCCAGGACGCACTCGCTCTTTCCGATGCCGCTCTGGCCCACGAAGAGGAGCCCGACGCCGTATACGTCGGCCAGGCTCCCGTGGATGGACGTCGTGGGCGCCAGCGCCCCCTCCAGGTAGGGCTTGAGCCTACGGAAGAACTCCCCGGTCCCGAGATCGGAGCGGAAAACGGGCGTCTCCCGCTTTCGGGCCAGCTCCAGGAACCCCCCGGGCACCTCCTGTCCCTTGGAGACGAAAACGGCGGGGATATCGTGTCGGAAGAGCTCCCGGAGGCGCTCCCGGAGAACCTCTTCGTCGAGGGTGTCCAGATAGGTCATCTCGGTCTCGCCGAAGACCTGAATCCTTCCCTCGGGAAAGCGTGTGGTGAAGCCGGCGAGGGCCAGACCCGGGCTCGTGACGTCCGGATCGGCCACGGGCCGCTCGAGGGACGTGTCCGGCGTGAGGAGGCTCAGGGCGAGGGTCTCTCCCTTGGAGCGGAAGAGCTCTTCGACGGTGATCTCGCGCTTCACTGGGTCTGCTTCGCGGGCGAGGGGCTTCCGGCTCGATCTCCCGCCTTCCGGCCGTGGGACGCCCCGCGAACGACCTCGTGGCGGGGACCGCTTCCGGTCGGAGGAGACGGCCTTCGGATCGAGAGGGAAGGTAAGAAAGACCGAGGACGGCGGCTAGCGGGAAAGACGGGCGCCGAGACTCTTCCGGTAATTGCCCGGGTCTGAGCCGAGCCGCCCCCCGAGATCTCGGGTTGGAACTCGTGTGCGCGAGTGCTCACGAGGAGCCTCGGCTCCTTTCGATCCGAGCTTCGAGATAGGCTTCCCAGCGGTCCGCGGCGGCGTCCCAGGAGTGCCTTTCGGCAAAGGTCCGTGCCCCCCGACCGAGCCTGTCTCGCTCCTCGTCGTCCTCCAGGAGCGTCTCGAGGGCTCCGGCGAGCGCGCCCACGTCTCCGTGGGGCACCAGGCGCCCCGTCTCGCCGTCGACCACCGAATCCCTGAGACCCGGGCTGTCGCTTGCCACCGTCGCGGTTCCCGCCGCGGCCGCCTCGAGGTTGGAGATCCCCCACCCTTCCTTCTCGGAAGTCAGGACGTGAATCCAGGCCCGCTGCAGGAGCTCGACCTTCCGCTCCTCGTCCACCCAGCCGAGGAAGCGGACGCCGTCGTCCAGCTCCAGCCGGTGCGCCAGGGACTCGAGGCGATCCCCGTCGTCGCCCTGGCCGGCTACGAGCAGAGTGCACTCGACGCCCCGCCTCCGTAGCTCCGTCACGGCCCGAAGGACGAGGTCGACCCGCTTGTACCGCTTCAGGCGTCCCAGATAGAGGAGCGTGGGTTCCCGAAACGGTCGGACGTCGGGCCCGGGGGCGTACCGCTCGACGTCCACTCCGTTGTGGATGACCCGGATCGACTCCGCGTCGAGGCCTCGACCGACCAGGTCTTCGGCCGTGCTCTCCGACACGGCCACCACCGGCACGTCGTCGTATACACGGGGAATCGGTCTCTCCAGGAGCCACGTGGCCGCCGCCACGGGCACGGATGCGTGGTGGAACGCCGTCTCTCCGAAGAGGTGGTGCACCAGGAGCACCACGGGAGGCTCCACCCAGAACGGACTGAAGAGGGGGACCTTGTTCAGGTCCTCGATCACGACGTCGAACGGTCCGAAGCATGGGCGGGCCGTCACCCCCCCATCGGCCCTCGCCTGCCGGTAGAAGAGGGGGGCGGCGACGTTGAAGGTGTGGCGCCCCCCGGTCCGATGGATCTCGATTCCGTCGAGGACCGTTCGGGAGGGGGCGTCCCCGAAGCCGGAACAGAGAAGCGTGACGTCGTGCCCCCGCTCCACCAGCCGGCCGAACGTCTCGTGGAGATGGATCTCGGCTCCCCCGGCCTGGGGGTTTTCCCGGTCGAGCCAGTTCAGGACGAGGACTCGCACCGGGCCGCCAGGGCGTCCAGGACCCCGTTCACGAAGCCCGACGACTCGTCGCTCCCGTACCGCTCGGCCAGGCGAATCGCCTCCTTCAGCGACACCTTGGGCGGAATGTCGTCCAGGAAGACGATCTCGGTCGCCGCGATGCGCAGGACGCCGCGGTCGATGCTGGCCAGCCGGTCCAGGCGCCAGTTTTCGAGGCATGCCGTCAGCTCCCGGTCGACTTCTTCGAGGTGGGCGTCCAGGGTCTCGATGAGCTTCCGGAGGTAGGGGCGACGGGGCGGAGCCACGTATCGATTCCGAAGGGTCTCTTCCAGCGTCTCCACCAGGGAGCTGGATTCGCCGCCAGCCTCCCAGCGGTAGTGCACCTGGAGCGCCCAGGCCCGCGCTCGGGTCCGTTCCCGATGGCGAGGAGGCCGCCCACGACCCTCGGCGGTCATGCGTCGTCGGTGGCGCCGGGTCCCCGGCTTCCGGGCTCCGGAGCGGGATCGCCGTTCTGGATCCGCCGGTATACGTCCACCATCTCGAGGGCGGCGAGGGCGGCTTCCCTCCCCTTGTCCTGACCCGTCCGATCGGCCCGCTCCTCGGCCTGGGCCAGGGTGTCGGTGGTGAGCACCCCGAAGGCCACCGGGATGGTGGACCTGCGGGCGACGGCTCCGAGCCCTCGCGCCGCTTCCGCCGATATGAAGTCGAAGTGGGGGGTCTCTCCCCGGATCACGCAGCCGAGGACGACCACGGCGTCGTGTCGCCCGGCCTCCACGACCCGTGCGGCGGCCTGGGGAAGCTCCCAGGCCCCCGGGACGAAGTGGACGTCCACCGCGTCTCCGGAAACTCCGGCCTCCCCGAGGCACGCCCGGGCTCCGGCCAGGAGCTCACGGGTGATGTCCTCGTTGAAACGAGCCACCAGGATGGCCAGCCGGAGTCCTTCGACGTCCAGGTTCCCCGGCACCCGGGAGGGTGACGACTCTCTACGCACCGTAGGGTTCGGGTCCGTTCGGGAGTGGGGACGGCATCGACGGGGTCGTCGGGCCTCAGAGGATGTGACCGAGCTTCGCCGCCTTGGTGGCCAGGTATTCCCGATTGAACTTTCCCGGCTTCACCGTGATGGGCACCCGTCCCGAGATGGTCAGGCCGTATCCGTCCAGGCCCACGATCTTCTTGGGGTTGTTGGTCAGGAGCCGGATGGTGTGGAGCCCGAGGTCCAGGAGGATCTGAGCACCCACGCCGTAGTCCCGGAGGTCCGGCTGGAAGCCCAGGGCTTCGTTGGCTTCCACGGTGTCGTTTCCACGATCCTGGAGCTCGTACGCCCGGAGCTTGTTGTGGAGTCCGATCCCCCGGCCCTCCTGCTTCAGGTAGACGATGGCGCCCTGTCCCTCCTCGTTGATCTTCTCCATGGAGCCCGCCAGCTGCTCTCCGCAGTCGCAGCGGAGGGATCCGAAGACGTCTCCCGTGAGGCATTCGGAGTGCATTCGGACCAGCACGTCCTCCTCCCGGTCGATCTCTCCCTTCACGAGGGCCACGTGCTCCCGGTCGTCGATGGGGCTCCGGTAGCCGATGATCTTGAACTCGCCGAAGGGCGTGGGAAGCTTCGCCTCGGCCACACGCTCCACGATGCGCTCCTCCCGGAGGCGGTAGGCCACGAGCTGAGCCACGGTGATGAAGGTGAGGTCGTGCTCCTCGGCCAGCTCCCGGAGCTGCGCACGTCGGGCCATGCTCCCGTCCTCGTTGAGGATCTCGCAGATGACTCCAGCGGGAGCCAGGCCGGCGAGGCGGGCAAGGTCCACCGCGGCCTCCGTCTGGCCGACCCGGCGCAGGACCCCTCCGGGCTGCGCCCGAAGCGGAAAGACGTGCCCCGGACGGCGGAGGTCCGAAGGGCTGGACGTGGGATCGATGAGGACCTGGACCGTGGTGGCACGGTCGTACGCGCTGATGCCCGTGGTCACTCCGAACCTGCGGTGGGCGTCCACGGACACGGTGAACTGGGTGCCCTGGGGGTCGGTGTTCGTGTCCGTCATCAGCGGCAGGTTCAGCCGCTCGGCCCGCTCCCGGGTCAGGGCGCAGCAGATGAGCCCCCGTCCGTGCTGGGCCATGAAGTTGATCAGCTCCGGCGTGACCTTCTCCGCAGCGCAGACCAGGTCACCCTCGTTCTCCCGGTCCTCGTCGTCGGCGACGATGACCAGCTTGCCGTCGCGGATGTCCCGGATGGCGTCCTCGACGCGATCGAACTCCATGGATCTCCTCTTCGATTCGATAAGGCGCATCCCTCCGACAAGGCCCGCCCCTGCACAATTATAGGGAATTCCGGCCTCGTCGGCATGGGCGAGCCATCGGTGGGCCGGAAAGCCCTCCACCCGGCCTCCGCCCGTCTTCCCTCCCGGACGGTCCGGATCGGCGGGCGCGTCCGTCTCCACGAGAGGCAGCTCCAATGAGTTCGAAGGCCCCTCAGGCGGAGTCCGACGCCTCGAGATATCGGCCGACGTACTTGCCGATGAGGTCCCCCTCGACGTTCACCCGGTCTCCCGGAGCGAGGGCGGACAGGTTCGTGCGGGTCCAGGTATGGGGAATGATGGCCACCTGGCACCGATCGGGGGCCTCCAGTGCGTTCACCGTGAGGCTGACCCCGTTGAGGGTGATGGAGCCGTGCAGGATGGTTCCGCGCCAGACGTCCTCGGGAAGGGCCAGGTCGAGTAGGTGGTGGATGCCCTCCTCCCGGACGTCCTCGAGAGTGGCGGTCCCGTCCACGTGCCCCTGAACCAGGTGGCCCTCGAGGCGATCCCCCAGGGCTCGTGCACGCTCCAGGTTCACCTCCGATCCCTCTTCGTAGCTTTCGGCCACGGTGCGTGAGAGGGTCGTGCCGATGGCCTCCACCTCGAAGTCGGTGAGGCGTCCGACCCTCTCTTTCCCCTCCGGAGGCCTCGGAACCTCGTCCGGAATCGGCGAATACCCGAACGTGACCACGGTGAGGCACGCCCCGTCGACGGCGACGGAAGCACCCTCCCCGAGTTCCGCGACGGGGATGCGGGTCCGGATGCGGAAGCGCCGTCCTCCCGGCAGCTCCGTCACGCCCACGATCCGGCCCACGTCCTCCACGATTCCCGAGAACACGCTCTAAGACTCCTTCGGGAGGGATCCCTCCCCTGGTTCGGGCCCTTCTCCGGCTTCCGGACTGTCGTCGCCCACGGGCTCGAGGACGACGATGGCGTCGCTCCCCACGTTGTCCTCCGTGCGCACGATCCGCCAACCCTCCAGAAGGTCCCGTCCCTCGCGAGCATCCTCGACGGGAAAGGCGGGGACGGCTCCCGGGCCGAGGATGCGAGGCGCGACGTGGAGGGTCAGTCTCCGACACAGCTCCTGCCGGAGCAGCGAGGTCGCCAGGCGACCTCCTCCTTCGCAGAGGACGGAGTCGATCCCTTCCTCCCGGCACCACCGGAGAACCGAGGGGAGGTCGACGCCGCCGCCCTCTCCCGGGGGACGCGTCACGACCCGGGCTCCGGACTCCCCCAGTCGCGAGACGCGCCCGGCGTCGGCCGCCTCGGTGGTGAAGATCACCACCGGCACGCGGTCCACGTCCCGGAAGAGCGCAGCGTCGGGTGGCGTTGATCCCCGGCTGTCCACCACCATTCGTACGGGGGGTCTTCGGGGCTCCTCTCCCATCCGGACCGTGAGGAGGGGATCGTCCACCTCCACGGTGCGGGACCCCACCAGGATGCCGGCGAACCCCGCCCGGAGCTCGTGGACCCGTCGAAGGGCTACCGCTCCCGTCAGGCGCGTGCGCTCTCCGCGTGCGGCCGCGAGGGCCCCGTCTAGGCTCACGGCGAGCTTGGTCTCCAGATACGCCAGGGGCTCCCGGGCGTTGTGGAAGAAGGCCGGGTTGTCCCGACGGGCTTCCGTGGGCGAGAGGAGGGGCCCCGTCACCTCGATTCCCGCTCCTCGGAGAACTTCGGCCCCGCCTCCCGACTCGGTGCCGGGATCCGGGGCCCCGAAGACCACTCGGCGCACCCCCGCGTCGATGAGAGCCTCCGTGCAGGGAGGGGTCTTTCCTCGATGGGCGCACGGCTCGAGGCTGACATACGCCGTCGCCCCCCGGGCCTCCGCACCCGCTCGCCTCAGGGCGATCCGCTCCGCGTGCGGACCCCCGAACTCGGCGTGGTGTCCCTCGGCGACGACGCGGCCGTCCCGGACCAGAACGCAGCCGACCATGGGATTCGGCTGCACCCGACTCCATCCGGCACGGGCCAGGGCCCGGGCGCGGTCCAGATGCTCCCGGTCTTCGGAGAGCGACCCGGGACTCATCGACGGTCGGAGTTCATGGGAGACGGATCGCCGCGCGCGAGAGGGAGTCAGTACGTGAGTCGGGCTCCCAGACCTCCGAACCACGATCCCTTCGTCGGGTCGTAGCCCGAGGGTCGGTCCGGGACGGGGTCGAACCCTCCCACCCAACCCACCTCGGCGGAGAGCTGGAGAACCAGATAGTTCAGGGACGCCCCACCGAAGAAGACGGGCCGGGTGTCCGGC
>JBKHJU010000077.1:0-7349 GCA_046537985.1 Longimicrobiales bacterium | reverse complement strand
TCCCAGGGCCGGTGGGAGCTGGGTCTTGAGTTCCTGATACAGGTTGTCGGAGAGCTCGAAGCGGTTCGTCTCGTTCTCGAAGGGCAGGACGGCGACGGTTCGGATGTAGTCGGGGAAGCCGCCGCCGGCCCGGAAGCTGTAGTTGCACCCGGAAAGGACCCCGGCCGAGAGGGGGGCCAGGAGGAGCCCGATCACGGTGAGCCTTCTTCCCCGACTCATCGCCATCCTCTCATCAGGGCGGATGCTCATTACAGCTGCAGGAGCCAAAGGTCGGGCGAAAAGTCGTCGTCGGGGTCCCGGAACTCGTCCAGGACGACACGGAGCTCCCGGAAGGCGCTCCGGTCCCGATAGACGGCAGCGGCAGGATATGGCTCGTCGGCATCCGGGTGCGGAGACGGGTCACGCTCCAGCTCCACCCGTTCCACCACGACGCTACCCTCGACCAGCTCGGCGGCCTCGAGCCGGTTTCCCTCGAAGACGAACCGGGCCTCCTCGCCGCTCGGCATCCGGTAGCGGAGCCGGATGAGCCCCGGCGGCGTCGGACCCGCCGGTCGGACATCGCTCGCCGGTGCTCCCGTGTCTCCGACATCCCCGGCCTCGCCCGCTTCCTCTTCGCTCAGGAGCCTATCTCCGCCCAGGAGCTCGGCACCGTCCCCGGGGTGGAAGACGCCCACGGACGCCCAGAGGAGGGGTGGCGGGGGGACGAGCCGACGGTCCACGTCCGGCGGCACCCGGAGATCGCCCCCGACGAGGGCCGCACGGGCGGCCGTCTCACCGTTTTCCGTGAAGAGGTCGAGTCGAACCCGGTCCGGGGGCTCGAGTCGGGCTACGCCCTGCCCCTCGATCCGGGAGCCGCGCTCGTTCAGGCGCCAGTCGAAGATCAGGATCGCCGGCCGCTTCGGTCGGGTGGCTTCGAGGAGATCGGCCTCGAGCTCGGGCGCCGGAGTCGTCAGGGGCCGGGTGACGGGTCCGGCGGCGGCGCACCCCTGCAGGACGAAGGCGACGCACGCGGCGCCGACGATCGCCTCGAGCCCCTCCGTACCCGGGAGGCGGGCTCCACGGGGGGACCCGGCGCCGACGACGGTCTCCAGCCCCGGAGGGGATCGGCGGTGCGAAACCGAGGATTCGATTCGGCCGTGAAGCATGGGTCGGAAACTACGCGAACGAGTCCGCCCGTTGAAGGCGGGAGGCGGTTGTCGTCCGGAGCGATGGGGGCGTACCTTCTCGGACCGTGTCGAAGAACCCCGTCTATCTGACCAGCGACGCCCATCTGGGTGCCCTCCCTCCGGACCGGGAAGAGGGGTTTCTCTCGTGGCTGGAGCACGCAGGCGGCGCCGCTTCCCGTATCGTCATCAACGGCGATCTCTTCGATTTCTGGTTCGAGTATGGCTCCGTCATTCCCCGGGGTTTCACACGAGTCCTGGGCACTCTCCGGTCCATCGTCGACTCGGGCGTCCCGGTGCTTCTCATGGGGGGGAACCACGACTGGTGGGGCGGCTCCTATCTCCGGGACGAGCTGGGGATCGAGTTTCATCAGGATCCCGTCGTGCTGGATCTGGCGGGCCGGCGGACCTTTCTGGCGCACGGCGACGGGCTGGGGCGGGGCGACCTGGGGTACCGCTTTCTCCGCCTCGTGCTCCGGGGCCGGCTCACCCGGTGGGCCTTTCGCTGGCTTCACCCGGACGTCGGAGCGTGGGTCGCCCGAGGGGTGTCGATGACCGAGCACCGGGAGGGTGGACCGTCGGAGGCCGACAGGGCCCGCTCCGAGATCCTCCACGAGTGGGCCGTGGAGAAGCTGCGTGGAGACCCTTCATTGGACCTGGTGGTCCTGGGCCACACCCACGTGCCCGTCCTGGACGAGGTGGTTGCGGGACGGTTCTACCTCAACGCCGGAGACTGGCTACATCACCAAAGCTACGCCGTTCTGGAAGAGGGGGCCCGTCCCCGGCTCGAGAGCTGGGAGGGATAGCGGCAGGACGCGGATCTCTGCCTGCCCGGACCGAACTTCCGGGGGGCGGAGAGATCCCGGCGGCGCGTTCCGGTCCTACCCGCCCGGGCTCCCGACGGGAATCGAGAACCGGAGCTCGCTGGGCCGTCCGGGGATCCCGGGGACGACGTCGACCTCCACGGGCTCGGGGAAGTCGGCCAGGTGGGCCGACACGAAGGCGTCGGTGGCGTTGAGGAGAAGCCAGAAGATGCCGAAGGCGGTCCAGTCCTCCACCTGCTGCTCCCGGGACTCCACGAGGGCGCGCATCTCCGTGACCCGGTCGTCGGCGTTCAGACGGGCGCTCACCGTGTCCGGGTTCGTGATCCCCGCACGCTCCATCTCCCGCTCGAGCTCCGACTCGACGAGGGCCAGATGATCGTCGGCGGCGTCCAGGGACTCGAGGGATTTCGTCAGCATCCAGAACGTCGCTCCCGAGGTCGCGAAGTAGAAGCCGGCGCGGGTGTACGAACCGGTGGCCGCATGACCCCATCCGGGAATCGCCAGGGACCGGACGAAGGCCCCGCCGGGGCTCACGTCAGGAAGGACCTCCCCCTCTTCGGGCTGCTGCGTCTCCGGTCCTGCCGGTTCGGCTCGGGTCGTCTCGTCCTGGGCCCCCGCGCCCCGCGCCGCTCCGACGGTGAGGAGGGCTAGGAGGAGCACTTCGAAGAATGAACGCGGACAGGGGCGGAAGCCGGGAATGAGCCGCGGGGCCGTCACCGAGCGTATGTGAGCGCGAAGGGTCGGACATCGGCGAGAACCCCTCACGACGTTCCTTCCCGTGCCTCATCGCGGCCCCGGGGCTGCTGGCGGCTACTGTCCGGCGGAACCAGCACGGGGAGGGCCCCGGGCATCACTTCGACCTCGATGCTCGGAACGGGCTCGGCCATGAGCTCGCCGTCGAGCTGAAACCAGAAAGGCTGGCCGGTGCTCCGCTCGATCCGTCCCCGCCGGAACCTCCGTAGCTCGACCACATGGAGGTCGGCGTGGGTGCCCCGGATGACCCGGGGGATGTATCGGGCGATCTGGGGATAGGTGAGGGCCTCCACGAGGCATAGATCGAGGAGCCCGTCGTCGGGGGTCGCTCCGGGATTGAGGAGGAAACCGCCTCCGGCCGACGGTCCCACGGTCACGGCCGCCAGATGCATGGCGCGAACGAGCTCCTCCCGGTCCTCCGCCTCGCCTTCCGGTCCCTCGCCCTTCCCGCGGCCGTCCAGGCGGATACGGACGGAAAAGGGCTCGAAACGAAGCACCGCGGTCAGAAGGGCGGCGAGGTATTGAGCCAGCCCCGGGAGCCGCCCGAAAGCTCGCCGCCGCCGGAGCACCTCCACGTCGACGCCCAGACCCAGGAGATTCACGAAGTAGCGGTGGCCTCCATCCCATCGGGCCACGCCCACGTCGAAGCGGGACCTGGTGCCTCGGAGGGCGACGTTCAGGGCCTCGTCGGGATCCCGGGAGGCTCCGACCATCCGAAAGAAGTCGTTTCCGGTCCCGATGGGGACGACGGCCAGGGACGGGACGGCATCGGACCGCTCGTCCGGGGGCCTCCCTTCCTGCACGGGACCCAGGAGTCCCTGGGCGATCTCGTGCACCGTCCCGTCCCCTCCCACCGCCACGATGACCTCGCGCCCGGCGTCGACGGCGGCCCGGGTCAGCTCGGTGGCGTGTCCCGGGCCCCCGGTGATCTCCAGATCGTAGGCCACATCCTCGGCGTCGAGGCGGGCCTCCACCGTCCGAAGGAGGCGCGCCGCCTTGCCGCCGCTGGAGGCTGGATTCAAAATCACGAGAAAGGGGGCGGCCACGAGCTCAGCCCTCGGCAGGTCGTTGAAGGAGCCCGGCGCCGCCGCCCGGCCGCAGCGACCTGCACGAAGATCCGAGTCCGGCCGGTGCGAGTCCGGCCCTTCGGCGAATCGAATTCCAGGAGAACGGGAGACGCCAATGAAGACGGTGAAGCTGAACGTGGAAGGAATGCACTGTGAAGGATGCGTCTCCCGGGTGAAGTCGGCGCTGGGCGAAGTCTCCGGCGTGGACACGGTCGCGGTCTTCCTCGACCGGAAGGAGGCTCAGGTGACCACCGACGCCTCCGCCTCCGTGGACTCCCTCATCCAGGCCGTGGAGGACGCCGGATACTCGGCCTTCTCAGGGTCCGAGTAGACGGGGGCTCCCTGGACGGGACCAACCCGTCACGGACGGAGGTCGCCGCATAGGGAGTGCCGTCACCCTCATCCCACCACGCCGACGCCCCGTCAGGACGACGGCCGAGGGCGGATCACCAGCGTCGGCAGGTGGGTGCTCCGGATCAGCTTGTCGGCCACGCTTCCGACCAGGGTTCTCTCCATTCCACCCCGGCCGTGGGTGGCCAGGGCCACCACGTCGGCGCCGACCTCCTCGGCGGCGCGTTGGATTCCCGAGGCCGGATGCACGTCAACGCGGACATCCACGTCCACCTGGTATCCCGCATCCCGGAGCGTTCCGGCCACGCCCTCCAGGTATCGCTCGGCTTCGGCCTTGCCGCTCTCGACGATCTCCTCGCTGATGTGCACCGTGTCCGGCATGTAGGAAGAGACGACCTCGGCCGGGTAGTGGACGACCCGGGTCAGGGTGTAGCGGGCGTCGAAGAGCTCCCCGAAGGGCCCGGCGACGTCCAGAATGGTCTCGCCCTCCTCCGAGCCGTCCAGGGGGACGAGGATGTGGTCGAAGGAAGTTCGGGCACTCACGTCGACCTGCTGGCTCTCCCCAGGCCGGATCAGGAGGACGGGATAGGTGCTGTGGCGCACGATGTGGTCGGCGACGCTGCCCAGCCAAAATCGGCTGAAGGGCCCCCGGCCATGAGTCGCCATGACCAGGAGATCGGGATCCGTCTCCTCGGCATGCCGCTCCAGCTCGGCGGTCACGGAGCCCACCAGAAGGGTGTACTGGACCCTGTCCTGGAGGCGGGAGCCGAGCTCCTCCTCGACGGCCGCCAGATACTCGGCTCGCCACGCCTGGGGCTGCTCCTCGAGGGACCCGTAGCCGTAAGCGGGCACCGGATCCTGGACCATGACCAGATCGAGGGATCCGTTCCCTCCGGAGGCGATGGTCATGGCCGGCGGAAGCGCGGCTTCGGCGAAGGCGGAACCATCCAGGGGAACCAGGATCGAATCGAACATCGAGCTCTCCTTGAGTTTTCTTTCGAGGGCGTGCCACCCCCCTCTCGAGGGGTCGGGCGGGTTGTCGGGGCAGCGCGGCCGCGGCCGATTTCACCAGGAACCCGCGCGGAAAACTTATCCCAGGAACGCCACGGCGTCGATCTCCACGGCGACGTTCCGGGGCAGAGCCGAGACCTCCACCGTGGCGCGAGCCGGCCGATGGACGTCGAAATGCTCTCCGTAGACCTCGTTCATCGAGGTGAAGTCGTCCATGTCGGCCAGATAGACCGTGGTTTTCACCACCCGGCTCAGGGAGCCTCCGGCTTCCTGCAGAACAGCGGACAGATTTGCCAGGACCCTTCGGGTCTGCCGGGCAACGTTTCCTCCCACGAGGTCGCCGGTTCCCGGATCCAGGGCGATCTGACCGGAGCAATACAGCCAATCACCGGCTCGGATGGCCTGGGAATACGGCCCGATGGCCCGGGGCGCATCCGGGCACCGGATCTCCGAAAGACTCATGAGGCTTCCTCATGGACGCGAGAGTGGGAGAGGATCTCCTCGGGTGACACGGTGGCGACGCCGGCCTTCCCCACCTCGATCGCTGCCGAATGGTTGGCCAGGACCGCCGCTTCCACCATGGTGGCGCCCGCCGCCAGGGCGACGGCCGTCACGGCGGTGACCGTGTCTCCAGCGCCGGACACGTCGTAGACGGACCGGGCCACGGCCGGTACCCGGAGGTGCCGTCCGTCCTCTGTCTGGAGGGCTATCCCCTCCTCCCCCAGGGTCAGGAGGAGGTTCTCACACTCGAGGTGCCGCCGGGTGGACTCCATCCAGGCCTCGTCGTCGGGGCGAAGGTGCGCTCCGAGGGCGTTGGCCAGCTCCTTGGCGTTGGGCTTGAACACGGTGGTTCCCTTGAAGTCGAAGAATCGGATTCGCTTCGGATCTACCACGCTGGGAATTCCCAGGTCCAGCGACTTTCCCAGAGCCGTCTGGATGACCGACTCGACCAGCACGCCCTTGTTGTAGTCCTCCAGGACCACGGCGTCGCAGCTCACCGCCTTTTGATCGACGGCTTGCTCCAGCTCTTCGGCGATCTCGGCGGGAACGTCCGTGTCGTCCTCGTGGTCGAAGCGGACCACCTGCTGACGTCGCGCCAGGATCCGCGTCTTGACCGAGGTGGGACGCCCGTCGGCCCGCACCGTGCCGCCGGTGCCGACTCCGAGGTCCTCCAGGGCGAGGCGGAGGTCCTCGCCGGCGGCGTCTCGCCCGAGGCACCCGATGATCTCGCAGCGGGCTCCGAGGGCGACCACGTTGGCGGCCACATTCGCGGCACCACCGATGGCCGAGGACTCGCTGTCGACTCTCACCACGGGGACCGGCGCCTCCGGGGAGATCCGATCCACCCGCCCCGAGATGTAGCGATCCAGCATCAGATCGCCCACCACGAGGATCCGCACGTCTCGCGCGGCCTGCAGGATCTCGGTCAGGCGGTCGTGATCCAGTTGGGTGCTCGGTTCGTCGCGCTTTCTCAAGAGGTGACGTCTTCCAGCGTCTCCAGGAACTCTTCGTCGTCTTCCGAGACGGGACCGACCCGAACGAAACGGATTCGGTCCTCCCGGTCCAGAATGTAGGTCACGGGAAGGCCGATGAGGGAGAATCGGTCCATGCCCACCTGTCGGGGATCGTAGAGGATCCGATATCCCACCGCCATCTCCTCCATGAAGTCCCGTATCTCGTCCACGGATCCGGGCGAGTCCATGCTCACTCCCACCACCTGGAGTCCCCGGGATTCATACCGCTCGTGGATCGATTGGAGGAACGGGGTCTCGGTGCGGCACGGCGTGCACCAGGTGGCCCAGAAGTTGAGGAGGACCGGCCGGCCCCGGAAGTCTCGGAGTCCGGCCGGATCTCCGTCGAGATCCTCGATCGTGTACTCGGGGACCGAGTCCCCGACCGCCGGCCCGCCTTCCCACCCGACCCGGGGCTCGCAGGAGGCCAGGATCGTCACCATGGCGACGAGAGCAAGGAGGGCGCGGGGGACGGATGCGAGCCGCTGGACGGGGACCACCCCGTCGGCGCGATCGCTGCGCACCGCACGTCGAGAGCGGTCGCTTCCCGCGGGTGGTCCCTCGCATGGTCCTTCGATCACCTTCGTCACGAGGCACCTCCCGGCTGGACCCGAGCCAGGCGGATCCGGGACTCGCCGTTCCGGGAGTCCGTCCAGGCCAGGACGACGT